>JAITRG010000318.1 GCA_031288515.1 Tannerellaceae bacterium | reverse complement strand
CCCATCATTGTAATCTTTTTTTGCAATTACAAAATTACAACTTTTCGGGCGACTGTCAAACGGTTGCCCATTTTTTTGCGTTCAGGAGAGGATGGGGAAAAATTAGTCGGTCAGTAGTGGAGAAAATTATTAGAAACGGCATATAACCTTATTGACGTGTTCCTGTAGATTTGATTACCAGGCAAAAACGCGGCTTGTTCCGGGCGAATGCCACGCGGAAACGGGCCAATGCCGCACGGAAACGAGCCAATGCCATGCGGAAACGAACCAATGCCGCGCGGAAACGGGCCAATGCCACGCGGAAACAGCCCAATGCCGCACGGAAAAGAAGCAATGCCACGCGGAATCGATCCAATGCCTTGCGGAAACTACCAAATGCCGCTCGGAAACGTCCAAATGCGTCGCTGAAACCCACAAATGCCTCGCGGAAACGAACAAATGCCACGCGGAAACGGGCCAATGCCGCACGGAAACGAACCAATGCCGCGCGGCATTTTGCGCTTATTCTACAGAAAGCCGCAGGCTTGGAGAAGCATTACCCGGCATGCGCCGGTCTCCCCTTTTGGGACAGGCCGGCGGAGCCTGCCTCTGGGCGGGCAGACGGGTAATTGCGTTTGTATTGCCGGATATGTGGTTAAACAGGCTAATTGTCCTGACAGTTTTTAATTATTTTGATGCGGTTGCCTTGTAAAAATTATAAATTTGCCGTTAATTTGAAAAAAGGATAAGAAGATGTCGTTTTATACTCCTGTCAAACAAAACAAAAAGGCAGATTAAATTGTTCTGTATAAAAACAGAAAAGAGCTTATCAACATTTAACAATGAAGAATATAGACAAAAGAACAGTACCTGTATTGGGAATGGGCTGCGCCGCTTGCGCCAATTACGTGGAAGATACGGTAAGAAAGCTACCGGGAGTTGAAGAAGCTACGGTAAACTTCGCCGCCAATACGCTCAGCGTTACATTTCGTCCGTCGGATATCTCATTGGAAGACACGCAAACGGCCGTCCGGGTTGCCGGATATGATTTGGTGATTGAAGATACCAGTGACGCTATGGAAGCTGGAGAGGAAATAAACCGTAAAAGCGATAAACGTCTGCGGCGTAATACAGCCGGCGCCTGGATACTGGCTATCCCGTTAGCTGTCTTGGGAATGGTATTTATGCATCTTCCTTATGCAAACCAGGTAATGATGGCGCTTGCCTTCGCCAGTATGCTACTGTTCGGGCGGTCTTTTTATATAAATGGCCTGCGGCACGCCCTGCGCGGAAATGCCAATATGGATACATTGGTGGCATTAAGTACCTCCATCGCTTTTCTCTTTAGCCTGTTTAACACCTTTTATCCCCAATTCTGGACAAGCCGCGGGCTCGAACCTCACGTATATTACGAAGCGCCGGGCATTATCATTGCTTTTGTTTTATCAGGCAAACTGTTGGAAGAAAGAGCCAAACACAGCACATCTTCCGCTATTAAAGAATTGATGGAGCTGCAACCCAAAACGGCCCGGAAAGTAATAGATGGAAAAGAAGAGGAAGCGCTTATATCCACATTAAAGGTTGGTGATTTAATAAACGTACGCCCCGGCGAAAAAATCCCGGTAGACGGCCGATTGGTAAAAGGCGCTTCGTTTGTTGACGAAAGTATGCTGAGCGGCGAACCTGTCGCGGCAGAAAAAACGCCCGGCGACAACGTACTGGCCGGAACGGTCAATCAAAAAGGAGCTTTTACCATGCAGGCTACAGGCGTAGGCCATGCTACCGTATTAGCTCAGATTATCCGCACGGTGCAAGAGGCGCAGGGAAGTAAAGCGCCCGTTCAACGGATTGTAGACAGGATAAGCCGCCTGTTTGTGCCTGCCGTTGTCATTATAGCTGTCGTTACATTGCTTGTGTGGCTGGTAGCAGGCGGCGCATCGTTCTTCTCGTACGGACTGCTGGCTGCCGTATCGGTGCTGGTCATCGCCTGCCCCTGCGCATTAGGGCTTGCCACCCCGACGGCTTTAATGGCAGGAATAGGAAAAGCAGCCGAACGGCACATATTAATAAAAGACGCCTGCGCCCTGGAAAACCTGTGTAAAATAGATACCATCGTTTTGGATAAGACAGGAACGCTAACCGAAGGCGCCCCACAGGTAACAGATTCTTACTGGCTGTCCGAATCAAATATCCGTTACCTTGACATCTTATATACGGCCGAATTAAAGTCTGAACACCCGCTGGCTTCGGCCGTTATCAAGTGGATGGAAGACTCGGGAGCTTCCGTTTTCGAGCCTGAACATTTTGAAAGTATCACCGGGCAAGGCGTCTGCATGAAAGCAGACAATAAAACCTGCTGGGTAGGCAATAAAAAAATGTCCGACCGTTTTCATACCGTTATTCCGGACAAAGCCGCTAAACATATCGCCCATTGGGACAAAGCAGGCTACAGCATTGTCTATTACGGAGAAGAATCCGTATTACTTGCCGTTTTGGCAATTACCGACCGTATACGAAAAACATCGCCGGCCGCTATCGAGAGCTTTAAAAAACAAGGTATCGAAGTACATCTGCTTACGGGCGATACGCAGAGAAGCGCCGGAACTACAGCGGCAGCATTAGGCATTAAACATTTCAAAGCAGGCGTATCGCCAAATGATAAAGACGAATATATCAAAGCGTTACAACGTTCGGGGAAAAAGGTAGCAATGATTGGCGACGGCATTAACGACTCGCAGGCGCTGGCTCGCGCCGATGTAAGCATTGCCATGGGCAAAGGCGCCGATATTGCGATGGATGTAGCGATGGTTACGCTGATTACCCCGGATTTGTCGTTGTTTTCCAAAGCGGTACGCATTTCAAAGCAAACCGTGCGGTTAATCCGTCAGAACCTCTTCTGGGCATTTATCTTCAACCTGACGGGCATACCCTTAGCCGCCGGCGTTTTATATCCGGTATCCGGATTGTTGCTTAACCCGATGATTGCCGGCGCCGCTATGGCTTTCAGTTCAGTAGCCGTAGTAACGAACAGCCTGCGATTAAAATTTATGAACTAAACAATCGCCGCCCGACAAGTAGCATAATTCATAAAAAATAATGACCTTTGTACATCTTACTGTAACAAACAAAAAACAAAGGTATGTACGGAAAATTAAAAGACTTCCTGACAAACGAGCTGGCCGGTATCAAAGCGGCCGGCCTGTACAAGAACGAGCGTATCATCACTACGCCGCAAAGAGCCGATATTCAGGTAAACGCCGGCAATCATGTATTAAACTTCTGCGCTAACAACTATTTAGGATTATCAGACAACCAGCGCCTGATAAAAGCGGCCAAAGAAGCGATGGATACGCACGGGTACGGTATGTCGTCGGTTCGTTTTATCTGTGGAACACAAAATTTACACAAAGAACTGGAAGCGGCTATCGCCAGGTATTTCAAAACGGAAGACGCCATCCTGTATGCAGCTTGTTTCGACGCCAACGGCGGATTATTCGAACCTCTGTTTACGGAAGAAGACGCCATTATTTCGGATGCGCTGAATCATGCGTCCATCATTGACGGCGTACGTTTATGCAAAGCAAAACGATATCGCTATGCCAACGCCGATATGAACGAGCTGGAACGTTGCCTGCAAGAAGCTCAGGCACAGCGTTTCCGTATCATTGCAACAGACGGGGTATTTTCGATGGACGGCAATGTAGCGCCGATGGATAGCATATGCGAACTGGCCGGAAAGTACGGTGCCCTGGTAATGGTAGACGAATCTCATTCGGCAGGGGTAGTTGGCCCCACCGGGCATGGCGTTGCCGAACAGTTCGACTGTTATGGTAAAATAGATATCTTTACCGGTACGCTCGGCAAATCATTCGGCGGGGCGATGGGCGGATTTACAACCGGCAGGAAAGAAATAATCGATCTGCTGCGCCAGCGTTCACGCCCTTACCTTTTCTCCAATTCAGTAGCGCCTGCCATTGTGGGAGCCAGCCTGGAGATGTTTAACATGTTAGAAGAAAGCAACGAACTCCACGCCAAATTAGCAGGCAATGTAGCCTGTTTTTGCGACAGGATGATAGCCGCCGGTTTCGATATCAAGCCCACGCAATCGGCTATTTGTGCAGTTATGCTATACGACGCCAGGCTATCGCAGGATTTTGCCGCCCACATGCAGGACGAAGGTATTTACGTAACCGGTTTCTACTATCCGGTAGTCCCGAAAGAACAAGCCCGTATCCGCGTACAATTATCCGCCGGGCACGAAAAAGAGCACCTCGACAAAGCGATTGAAGCCTTTATTAAAGTAGGAAAAGAATTGCATGTTATTAAGTAACTATCATAGTCACTGTATTTTTTGTGACGGAAGAAGTGCGCCCGAAGATTTTGTGAAATTTGCCGTTTCAAAAGGTTTCCGGGCGTATGGATTTTCGTCCCACTCCCCTCTCCCATTTGAAACATGCTGGAATATGCCGGCAGATGACATGCCCGGATACTTAGCCGAAATTAACCGCCTAAAGGAGAAATACAAAGACAGGCTGGAAATATATACAGGATTGGAAATCGATTATCTGGACGAGACGTATAATCCTTCCATCCCTTATTTTCAGGAATTACCGTTAGATTACCGCATCGGCTCCGTACACTTCCTGCCGGTAGCCGGCCCGCCGGGCAAGGCAAACATGGCCTGCATAGACGGAGCTTTCTCCGATTATAGAGAAGCTGTCGGTAATTATTTCTCCGGCGACCTGCGAAGATTGGTGAAACGCTTCTACGATTCGACCATGCAAATGGTTGAATCCGGCGGAATAGATATCGTCGGGCATATCGATAAGGTATATATGAACGGCGAAAAGTACCGCGAATCGTTAGTTACGGAAAAGTGGTATCGGGATATGTTTACCGCCTGCCTTGATTTGATTGCCGAAAAAGGAATCATGGTAGAAATAAATACAAAGATACTTACATCAAAAAACAAAACATTCCCTCACCTAAACTACCTGCCATTACTTCTTAAACGAAACATCTCGGTCATGGTCAATTCCGATTGCCACGCCCCCGACCTGGTAAACGACGGCCGCCCGGAAGCGCTCAGGATATTAAGAGAACTCGGTTTCCGTTCTACAAGAGAACTGAGAGCCGGGAAATGGGAGGAGGTTGCTCTGTAAGAATCAGGAATTAAGTAAGGCAGATAAAAAAAGCGGAACTGTTTGTATCGGTTCCGCTTTTCTATTTATATAATTGTACGATAACTTATGGCGTTGGTGCTGCTGTTGGCTTTATAGTAACAGTATCTTTATAGAAGTTGCCATTATAATGCAAACTGTAAACGATGGCTTTGAATTTCTCTTCATCCGGGTCTGTCTTAGTTACGTTGAACGTACCCTTTTCCTTGTCGACAGTAAAACCGAACTTATCTACTGCCAGCACAGAATCTACCGCTTCAATATAATAATCATATAAGAATTTATCCGGATCGGCGAACACTATTTTAATATCTTTATTTAACCCTACTTCGTATTCCTCTGCTGTACCGGTTTTTCCGTCAATTGTTGACAGAGTTGCCGGCGTCAGGTTGCTACTTCCTTTACGTGGAGTTATAAAGGCATTATAGCCGGAATTAATACCGGTCACCGTATCTATTAATGAATAAACGACTCCTAAGCTACCGGCCGTTTTAAATTGGGAACTATACTCGTTTACGCTATTGAAGGTTTTTTCTACTCCACTCATTTGCAGGATGTAGATTGAATCCTTACCTAATGCTTTAGTTAATACGCCGGTATGTCTGACGGGAGTTCCAAAGTTTATTGGTAATAATAATCCGCCTTGAGAATCCTTTAATGTTAATTTCCAAGAGCCTTTGGGCAGATTGGTCCTGATGATTGCAGCAGCGCTATCCCTTTCCAGGGTAGTAAGCACCTGATGCGGTTCAATGGTTTTCTGCCCTTTCCATATGGACATAGTTTCATCACTGTCTACGTCGGTAGAATCGCGAATTTCTGATAAGAACCAATAATCGAAGGCAATATCATTTTTAATATCTCCTAATGAAATAGGACTTTTAGGGTCTTTAACAGGTATATATCCTAAAAATTCGAGGAAAGGATTATTTGAAGGGTCTACATATTTAGGCAAATTTATTGTTTTATACCCGCTGTTATCCGGCGTATCCAAGTCTTCCACCCATACATGTAATTCATAATAATCAGTTCTCTCTACCACATAGGTATTATAACTGTAAAGCGGTTCATATCCCTTTCTATCATCAAGCGTATCCGGTATAAAATCATTAGCTTCGTCATTCCATCCGAATACTATCCAATAGTATTTGCCTTCACTCTTCTTGTACATTTCCGGAGAGGGAGCGTTTTTCCCATCTTTCCCATCTTCCCCATTTTTTGGAACCGCCTGGAATGACTGTTTCACACCATCTTTATACCAATACATAGTAATACCATCTTCACTACCAATAGACCATGCTGTACCGGCATCGCCCTTATCGCCTTTATCGCCCTTATCGCCGCTAACAATATTATAGAAACTTCCATCATTGAAAGTGACTTTCATACCGCCGGTGATCGATTGTACTTCCTGAATATACTTACCTGCTGCTATCTGGTCTTCGATTGCTTTTATCCGGGTTTTTAATTCTTCTAATTGCTTGTAGATATCGTCGATATCATCATCATAACTAACACAGCTTGTTGTATAGAGCGTTAGCATGCACAACGAAAAAACGTAAATTAATAATCGTTTCACC
>JAITRG010000268.1 GCA_031288515.1 Tannerellaceae bacterium | reverse complement strand
TGGGCGCTCGAACCGCTGGATTGTCGATTCATCACTGAGTGATGGATGTCCAAACTGCTGGTTTTTCGGTTTCTCATTGAGTGATGGATATTCAAATCGTCGGATTTTCGGTTTCTCACTTAGTGATGGACGTCGGCGCCGCTGGATTGTCGGTTTCTCACTGAGTGATGGACGTCGGCGCCGCTGGATTGTCGGTTCATCTCTCGGTGATGGGGCTTTGCGTGGGGGGTAGGAGCGGAAAGCCCGGAGGGAGCCGGAGGCGAGCGAGGACTTGTAGCGGATGGCCCGACCCGACCGCAGGGAGGGGCACGCCCTGCTCCTTCATGGCTTAAGTGAATGGCAGTGGATTAAATACCATTGGGGAGACTGAAAGAGCAACAGGACGCTTTCGCGCCTTCGGTAAACCATAGCCGCGTTGCGGGGCGGTTGCGCTGTCTGGACAGGTCTGCGCTCTAACGGGAGTTTTGGGAGCGTAAATTATATGTTTGGACTGAAATTAATCTGTTAGAGGGGAATTGGTTTGTTATTGAAATATTTTTCTTTTCTTTGCACGACAGTAATTAAACAATTGTTTAGAACGGACGTTTAAAGTATGAAACAGAATGTATCGGAAGTAAAGGAGCGCATACTGGATGTAGCGCGCGAGCTGTTTATTAAGAATGGTTATAAAAGCACCAGCGTACGGGACATTGCCGCTGCTTCGGAAACGAACGTGGCGATGGTCAATTATTATTTTCATTCCAAGTATAACTTGTTTGAAATCATTTTTGAAGAGGCGTTTAACCGTCTTCAGAGAAAGATATTTTCTACGTTGAGTTCTGATTTGCCTTTTTTCGAATTAATAGAGACGGTTATCGATTCCTATTATGAAATGCTGGTGGAATATCCTCAGATTCCGGTTTTTATTCTGAATGAAGTAAATCAAAACCCGGAGCGGCTGTCGGAGCGGATAAGGAAAAAAGACCCGCACAGCGTTTTCCTGCAAATGGCGAAACGTATAGGGGAAGAAGAAGAAAAAGGGACCATTAAGGAAACGCCTCCTCTTGACTTTCTGCTGAATATGCTTTCGCTTTGCGTGTTTCCCTTTATATTTAAGGATTTGGGTTCGCATGTGGCGGAGGCGTCTCAGGAGGAATACTCCAAGATGATTGTAAACCATAAAAAATATGTCGTACAGTTTGTAATTAATGCATTAAAAAAGTAGTTTGTTTTTTTGCTTTTATATTAAACTTATGTTTAGTGTGGGGGAGTCTGTCATGAAAGCTAAAAAGAATAGGAGTACCAGCAGGATAGGGGTTGACGCGGGGTCTACTACGTTAAAAGTGATCGTTTTAAATACTGAAAATAAAGTCGTTTACAAAACATACAGGCGGCACAAAGCAGATATAAACCATGTATTTGCCGAAGAACTGGGCGCTGTCAGCCGGGAATTTCCGGAGACGGATTTTACGATTCACATAACCGGTTCGGCAGGGATGGGTATATCCGAGCGGACAGGGATACCTTTTATTCAGGAAATAGTGGCTTCGGCAGGAGTTGCAGAGGCTCTTTACCCGGAGGCCCGTACACTTGTCGACCTGGGAGGAGAAGACGCCAAAATGGTATTTTTCCAGCCGGGAAGGCAGCCTGATATACGCATGAATGGCAGTTGCGCCGGGGGTACGGGCGCTTTTATTGACCAAATGGCGGATTTAATGAATATATCGGCGGAAGAATTGGGGCAGGAGGCATTATCCTGTGAAACAGTCTATCCGGTGGCTTCCCGCTGCGGGGTTTTTGCTAAAACGGACGTCCAGAACCTGATAAGCCGGAATATTCCCCGTTCCGATATTGCCATGTCAATTTTGCATACGGTAGCTCTGCAAAGTATCGCTTCGCTGGCAAGGGGGATAGAGATAAGCCCGAAGATACTTTGCACTGGAGGCCCGCTGACATTTATTCCGGCTTTACGCAATGCGTTCAGGGAGATCGTACGGGTAGATGAGCATGATTTGCTTTTGCCTGCCAACAGCGCGTATTTTCCGGCATGGGGAGCGGCGCTGCATAAAGAAGAAAGCGCTGCCTGGCATTTGCCTGACCTGATAGAAAGGCTGAAAGATAAAACCAATGAGAGGAAGGAAACGCTTCCCGCCTTATTCGAAAACGAAAAAGCGTATACGGAATGGAAACAGAACAGGAAAATTACTTGCCTGAAAAAAGAACCTTTAGGCGCCGGGAAGGAGATTAACTGTTTTTTAGGAATAGATTCCGGTTCTACCACAACGAAGATTCTGCTAATGGATGAAGAAGCGCGCCTTATCTATCACTTTTACGCCAAAAATGAGGGCAATCCGCTAAAAAAGGCCGTGGAGGGGCTGGAACAGTTTTATAAGGAAGCAGACGGGAAAGGGGCGACTGTCCATATCCTTTCGTCTGCCGCTACGGGGTATGGCGAAGATTTAATGAAAGCGGCCCTCGGCATGCCTTATGGGATTGTGGAGACGATGGCTCATCTTACGGGAGCCCGGTATGTAAACCCGGACGTGTCTTTTGTGCTGGATATCGGCGGACAGGACATGAAGTCGATTTTCGTAAGCAAAGGCGTGATTTCGAATATAGAAATAAATGAAGCCTGTTCTTCGGGCTGCGGGTCGTTTTTGCAGAACTTTGCCTCTACGATGAATATGAGTATGGATGCGTTTACGCGGGCGGCCTGTCTGTCTGAGGCGCCGGCCGATTTGGGTTCGCGGTGTACGGTATTTATGAACTCGAAGGTAAAGCAGTCGCTTCGCGAGAATGCCGGCCTGGGGAATATAGCTGCCGGCCTGGCATATTCGGTGATGAAAAACTGCCTGTTCAAAGTACTTAAAATGTCGAACCTGAACCGGCTTGGCAACCATATCGTCGTGCAGGGAGGGACTTTCAGAAACGACGCCGTGTACAGGGCGCTGGAACTGCTTTCCGGCAAATCGGTCGGCTCTACCGATTATCCTGAGTTGATGGGAGCTTTCGGCGCAGCTTTATATGCCCGTAAAAGGTGGCAAGAGGGCAGGGGAGCGCCCGGTTTTGCCGGAAGGGAAGATTTGCCGGATATGCAGGCTATCGAGACGAAAGAGTTATACTGCAAAGGCTGTACGAATAAATGCCCGGTACTCCGGTTTACATTTAAGAACGGAAACGTTTATTATGCAGGGAATAAGTGCGAAAAAGTATTTTACAATAAGCGTTCCGCGCCGGTAAAAGGGTATAATGCCTTTGAGTGGAAGAATCATTTATTGTTTGACAGGGGCGCGAAACGGATTACAGGGAAGACAATCGGTATTCCGCGCGTATTGAATATGTTTGAGAATTATCCTTTCTGGCATACCCTGTTTACCGGTTGCGGCTTTGAGGTGGTGCTGTCTCCCGAATCAACCTTCCCGCTTTATCAGAGGGGGGCAGGAGGGGTGATGTCCGACAATATCTGCTTTCCTGCCAAATTGGTGCATGGGCATATACTGGCGCTGACTGACGGGAAGGCAGACCGTATCTTTTATCCGATGGTGACGAAAGAAGAGAAGGAATTTGAGCAATCATCCAATTCTTTCAATTGCCCGGTGGTGAGCGGGTATCCCGACGTTATCCGCAGCTCTGTCGATCCGGAAGGAAAGTATGGGATACCGTTTGATAAACCGGTTATTAATTTCACAAATGAAGACGTCTTGAAAGAGGCCTGTTTTACCTACCTCAAAGGATTGGGCGTGGCAAAGGATGTATTTGAAGAAGCTTTTAGCAGGGCGCTAAAGGAACGATCGGCTGTACGCGAGCGCCTAAGAAAGGAACAAAGAGAGCGGCTCGACAAAGCGATCCTGAATAAAGAACGGGCATTCGTAGTGGCCGGCCGCCCATACCATACCGACCCGTTGATTCATCAGAAAGTAGGAGAGATTTTATCCGGATACGGGATACATGTCTTTACCGACGACGTATTCCGTACGCCGGAGAGCGAAGGGTTTGGCAAGTTGAAGATCGTTTCGCAATGGTCGTATCCCAACCGGGTAGTGCAATCGGCTATGGAGGTGGCCGGGATGCCGCAGAACATTCAATTGATACAGTTGAACTCTTTTGGCTGCGGGCCGGATTCCTTTTTTATGGACGAAACGGGGGATATTCTAAGGCATGCCGGGAAAAATCATACGGTATTGCGTATTGACGAAATTTCCGGTTCGGGCGCTATCCGTTTACGTTTGCGTTCGCTGATAGAGTCGCTCAAGTCGTTGCCTCCTGCCGGAGATAAAGCCGGTACGCCTTATGCCGGATACAAGGCGGATTATACGGAAGCGGATAAGAAAAAGACCATCCTGATTCCCTGGTTTGCCGATTTTATCTCGCCCTTTATCCCTGTCATTGCCGAACTGGCAGGATATAAAGTGGTTAATCTCCCCAAAACGTCCAAAGCGTCGGCAGATACCGGTTTGAAATACGGGCACAACGAGGTTTGTTACCCTTCTACATTGATACTGGGAGATATTATAACGGGGCTGCAGTCCGGCCGGTACGGCGTGGACGAATGTGTCGTCGCTATTACGCAGACTGGCGGGCAGTGCCGGGCAACGAACTATCTGAGCCAGATAAAGTCCGGCCTCCAGAACGCCGGCTTCGGGCATATCCCCGTAGTGGTTATTTCTACGGGCGAAGTGTATCGCAACGAACAGAAAGCGTTTAAACTGCCACTGCTCAGATTTGCAAACGTACTGGTATATACCCTTCTGTATGCAGACGCCTTGCAAAAGATGTACAGTTCGTCCGTCGTCAGGGAAAAAGCCAGAGGGGAAGCCCGGAAACTGTTTGACTTCTACATGGAAAGAGGCATAGAGGCTGTACGCAGGAACAGCGGCAGGATGATTCTGAAACTGATGGAACAGGCGGTAGCCGATTTCAACCTGCTGCCGGTATACGAACGCTCGTATACGAAGATAGGCCTTATAGGCGAAATATTTGTGAAATATAATAATTACGGACAAGCCCACATCACCGAATGGCTGCGCGAAAAGGGTATGGAAGTGACCACCCCTCCCATCCTGGATTTCCTGATGCAATACTTTGTAAACAGCGAAGTAAACATCAGGAATAAAGTAAACAAAGATTCGCTGGCCTGTCATTTGTCGCGCCCCGTTTTCCTCAGGTTTATGAATAAGCGTATCCGGGCTATAGAAGAAATCATGAAGCGCTACCGCCTGTATGAACCTGTGGAATCTGTTTTTACAAAAGCTCGATACGCTTCGGAGATACTGGACCTGGCCAATCAGTTCGGCGAAGGCTGGATGATAGCGGCCGAAGTAGCCGCCTATGCCCGGATCGGCGTAAAGCGGGTTGTTTGCGTTCAGCCGTTTGGCTGCATCGCCAATCACGTAGTAGCGAAAGGCATTGAGAAACGGCTGAAAAAATATTATCCCGCCATGAGCCTCCTCTACCTGGATATAGACGGCGGCATGGCCGAGGTAAACCTGCAAAACAGGCTGCACTTTATCATGTGATTATCCCGCGGGCGCGGCGCCTTTCAGTACGAACCGGATGAGGGCGGTAAAGACTTTACCGTATTTCTCCAGCTTCACGTCGCCTACCCCGCGTATGGCGGCGAAAGATTCCATGTCGAGAGGCTTCCGGGCCACCATATCCTGCAGCGCCGCGTCGGAGAAGATGATGTAGGCAGGCACGGACTCTTTCTGGGCTATCTGCTTGCGTAGCTGGCGTAGCGAGTCCATCAGTTTATCGTCTGCCGAATCCGATTCGATTACGCGGACGGGGCGCGCCTTTTCTTTCCGGGAGGGGCGTTTCAGTTCTTCCGGTTCGTGCCAGGTGGCCAGGAAGGCTTTTGCTTCCCCATACAGGACTTTGCGGCCGAGGGAGGTTACTTTCAGCGTCCGGGCGTTGGCATAATCTATTTCGACATAGCCTAATTGTAGCATCTGATAGATGTATTCTTTCCATGCGTTGTAAGGAAGGTCGCGCCCGGCGCCGTAGGTTTTGAGCCGGTGATAACCCAGGCGGATGAGTTCGCTTCGTCCGGAGGCGCGCAGAATATCTATTAACATCTGTATGCCTGCCCGTTCCTCTGTGCGGAGGATGGCGCTTAACGCTTTTTGCACCAATACGCTTCCGTCGAAACGCTGGGGAGGATTCTTGCATACGTCGCAATTGCCGCAATCGTGCCCGGCCTCTTCGCCGAAATAGTTCAGCAGGATGCGCCGCCGGCATATATCGGCTTCGCAATAGCGCTGCATGCGGTTTAGCTTTTCGAGGTTGACTTCGCTCTGCCCGCTCTCGTCTGCAAAGCGGCGCAGCAAGACCAGATCGCCCAGCGAATAGAAAAGCAGCGTGTCGCTCTTGAGCCCGTCGCGCCCGGCCCGCCCTATTTCCTGGTAATAGTTTTCAATGCTGCCGGGCGTATTATAGTGAATCACCCACCGTACGTTGCTTTTGTCTATCCCCATACCGAAGGCCACGGTGGCGCAGACCACTTCCGTACGGTCGTTGATAAAATCGTTCTGGGCTTCTTCCCTCTGCGCGGGAGACAATCCGGCATGATAGGCCGTCGCTTTAATCTGATAGCTGTTTAACGTTTCGGCTACGGCCTCCGTATCAGCTCTTTTCATGCAATAGACAATGCCGCTCTGCCCCTTGTGCAAGCTGATAAACCGGACGATGGCGGCCATCTTCTCTTTCTTTGCAAATCCGCGGCAGACGGTAAGCGAGAGATTCGGGCGGTCGAATGAAGAGATGAATATCTGCGGACTGCGTAATTTAAGCTGCTCAACAATATCCGAACGGGTAATCTTATCTGCCGTGGCCGTGAGTGCCACAACCGGCACATCCGGGAATTGCTCTTTAAGTACGGACAACTGCGTATACTCCGGGCGAAAATCGTGCCCCCACTGCGAGATGCAATGCGCTTCGTCTATGGCAATCAGGGATATTTCCAGGAGGGGGAGCAGACGGTCTGTTTCGCCCATCAGTCCTTCGGGAGAAATATAAAGCAATTTGATTTTTCCCTGTATTGCATGCTGTTTGATGCGTTGCTTCTCTGCCTCGGGCATCATGCTGTTCAGGGCGGCAGCCGGTATGCCATTGGCCATCAACCCTTCTACCTGGTCTTTCATCAGGGCAATCAGGGGTGAAATAACAATCGCCGTCCCCGGCAAGTAAATGGCAGGAAGCTGGTAACAAACCGATTTCCCTCCGCCCGTAGGCATCAATACCAACGAATCTTTCTTCTGTATAATCCGCTGAACGATCTCAGCCTGTAACGGCCTGAAAGAGTCGAATCCGAAAAACTTTTTAAGCAGAAGCGTTAATTCTTTCATATAAGATTACTGTTTCTATCTTTTGAGCAAATATACATGATAAAACTGGATTATCGCACAGATGCATAAAAATGCGAAAGTTAGTTTTTGTTGACATCTGTCCAGTCCTTTTTCATATGCTACATTACCCCCATTACGCAGGCTTGTCTGGCGCTATCTTTCAGCTTCCAGCCGGTTTATAAGCGCTTGCGTATGAACGGCTATGGCTGAAAGAAGACTTTTCAGCCCCGTTTCAGCAAAAAAAATACGGGGCCGGCAAAAAAAGGAAAAATCATTGCGTCCTCTTTTCCAAACCATTATGATGCCTTTAGAACGCCATTGCGACGCCGTTGCGACGCCTTTGGTAAACCATTGAGAAGACTCTGATGAGGCATTGCGAAGACTAAAAAAAAGCGCTATGACGCCTTCAACAGACCATTATTATGGTTTGGTAAAGAGGATATAATGGTTTATTAAAGGCACTATAATGGTTTGCTGAAGACTGTATAATGATTTTTTTATGGAATAAATCCCTCTCTTCCGGTTTCCTGAAAGGAGGCTGAATGGTCTTCTTACAGGATTTTCATCCTGTAAACCAATCAGTTGCAACAAATCTGAAAGCTGAAAGGAAAGGTGAAAAAGTATCGTTTAGCAGGAGAGTTTTCCTGTTGAAAAAGCAGTTCCCGGGCCGGTATCAGGTTTGGCTTCTTTTTTCGCACGTTTTTTAATCTGTTAAAATAGAATTAATCAGCAAATGTAAGGCACGGCCATTTTTTCGCCATCAGAATCAAGAGTTATATATAAAAGACACTATCTTTGTGTACGTTAAGCCCGTTAAATAAAACGGCAAAGGTATAGCGATGGTCTTGATTTTTAGTATACCGGATTGAAAATTCGAGAATTTTCATGTAAGTTTCTCCTATAAATGTTTTGTAACATTTTTATTCATATGTGTGATAACTCAATTTTTATCATGTATATTTGTAAATGTTTTAATTGGTTTTCATTTGGATACAAGAGTTAAATTAAGAGTTCAGGGATTAACGAACAGCCAGATACAGTCCGGCGCATATGCTTTGATCCTTGCCGAAGAGAAAGGGTCCCGGCGTATCCCGATTATTGTTGGGACGACGGAAGCGCAGTCCATTGCAATCGCTTTGGAAAAGATAAATCCTCCGCGTCCCCTTACGCATGACCTTTTTTCCGCCTTTTTGCAGTCTTTCGATATTCGTTTGCATGAAGTATTTATTTATAAATTTGAAGATGGCATTTTTTTCTCCGAATTGCTTTTCGATAATGGAATGCGGCGGGTACGCCTTGACTCCCGTACGTCGGACGCCATAGCCATTGCTCTTCGCGTGCAATGCGATATATACACAACAGAAGGAATCATACGGGAATGTGGGGTGATGTTGGAAGAATCATCCCTTTTAGAGGATGATGAAGATAAAGAGGACGAAGATTTAATGTATGACCTTGAACCCGACGAAATAAAAGACGAGGCTCAATTACAAAGGTGGCTTTCCCTGTTGGAACCCGACGAAATTGAGACGCGCCTGCAAGAGGCCATTGAAAATGAGAATTATGAATATGCCAAGATGTACAAAGACGAATTACATCGCAGGAAAACAAAAAAAGAATAACCCATGATTGAACCGGCAGGATTTAATATCATCTCTCTTCTACGCGGATTGGCAGGTATGATATGCGTGCTTGGGGTATGCTATCTGTTTAGCTATGACCGCAAACACATTGATTGGAAATTAATAGGCGGAGGATTATTCCTCCAATTGGCGTTGGCATTGTCTATACTGTATGTCCCAGCCATAGGGATTGTTTTTGAATGGGTAGGCAAAGTTTTTGTGAAATTGATGGATTTTACCCATGCCGGGATTACGTTTTTGCTGGGCGGGGCATTGGCCGATAAATCCAATTTTAGTTTTCTGCTCCATTCATTGCCTGTTGTTATATTTTTTTCAGCCTTGGTTTCGCTGTTGTATCATTGGGGAATAATCCAGCGGATCGTGGGGGGCTTTTCATGGGCGCTTCGGCGTTTTATGAATATATCGGGTTCGGAAGGGCTTGTGGCGTCGGGGAATATCTTTATGGGGATGACCGAATCGCCCGTCCTTATTAAAAACTATTTACCGTCGATGAACCGGTCGGAGATATTTTTAGTTATGGTCTCCGGTATGGGGACAATTGCCGGTTCTGTTATGGGCGCCTATGTCGGAATGTTGGGAGGCAACGATCCTGTATCCAGGGTTCTTTTTGCCAAGCATCTTTTGTCGGCCTCAGTGATGGCTGCTCCCGGAGCGATTGTGATAGCCAAGATGCTTTGTCCGCAAACCGAACCCGTAAACGATACGGTCGTCGAAATGGAGAAGGTCAATAAGCGGTCTACCTCGTTGGATGCATTAGCCGCCGGTACTTCCACAGGCGTTAAATTACTGGCGAATATCGCTGCCATGCTATTAGTCTTCATCGGACTGGTAGCTTTAGTAAATTATATTTCGAGTAATATAATAGGCCATTATACCGGGTTGAATGAATGGATCAGGGAACTTACGAACGGAAAATCCGAAGGGCTTACCTTTCAGTTTATAACCGGGACTGTCCTGGCTCCTTTTATGTGGCTGATAGGCGTTCCGGCTGATGATATAATGGTGGTAGGTTCTCTTTTAGGGCAGAAAACGATTTTGAATGAATTTGTAGCCTATGCCCAGATGCAGGAATGGAAAACGGCCGGTATGTTTATCTATGAAAAGTCTATGTTGATGTCTACCTATATCCTCTGCGGCTTTGCCAACATATCGTCTATCGGTATATTATTGGGCGGAATGGGTGTTTTAGCGCCCGAAAAGCGCGGCATGATTATCCGTTTTGGTTTCCCGGCGATGATTGGAGGGGCGCTGGTTTCTATTATGTCGGCAACGATTATCGGAATGATTTTAGGTTGACCCCATGCAGTTATTCTACGCGCCGGATATAAACGCCGTCCATGAATTGCCGGAAGAAGAAGCAAGGCATGCCCTGCGCGTATTACGCCTGGCGGAAGGAGACGCAATAGACCTGGCCGACGGAAAAGGTTTCTTTTACAAAGCAATTATCCGTTCATCCAATCCCAAACGCTGTTTTGTAGACGTTGTAGCCAGGCAGGAACAACCGCCTTTATGGGATTTTGATTTACATATGGCCGTTGCCCCCACAAAGAACATAGACCGGATAGAATGGCTTTGCGAAAAATCAACAGAAATCGGTATCGATCAAATGACCTTTCTGAACTGTCGTTTTTCCGAAAGGCGGGAAATAAAGCTCCCCCGGTTGGAAAAGATACTGGTCAGCGCGATGAAGCAATCGCAAAAAGCTACCCTGCCCAAGCTGACCGGAACAACAGATTTTCACACATTTATACAGCAACCTTTTTGTGGCAGAAGATTTATCGCCCATTGCCATGAAGGAGAGAAAACCACCTTAAAACAAACCTGTCATCCAAAGGAAGACGCCTTGATACTGATAGGCCCGGAAGGCGATTTCAGCCCGGAAGAAGTATTTGCCGCCATTAAAAAAGGATTTGAACCCATCTCATTAGGAAAGAGCCGCCTCCGGACAGAAACGGCCGCTTTGACAGCCATCCATACCATCCACCTTTTAAATGAAGATTTTTAAGAGATACGTTGGCAATGGAGTATAACCTTGTTATTTTTCTACCTGATAGTAATCCTTTTTCAGATTGGCGTTGTCCGTGCTTGAGAATTAAAAATACTGCAAAAGCTATTACATAGGCGCAATCCTGATGTTCTTCATATCGGCCTGTTCTAAACGGAACATCAGTTTTTGCACCAAAAGGTCGGGGCGATAGGTGATCATCGTGCGCTGTCCGGCAATTTCCGAATCGATCAGCACGCCGCCCAGCTTGTCGGTGTAGGTCACGGCGATACGTACGGAATACGGCTTATCGATGCCGATCAGCTTCTCGAGGGCGTAATTGCGAGCCGATTGCGGATTACCGCCATTGCGCAGGCTCTTTTCCGGATCGGCAAAGCGCTTGAAGTTTGCCGGGGCATATTGTGCGGTCTGATTGCTGGCGTTCACTTGGAATTCGCAGCCTTTGTCGGCGCCCTCGGCGGGCAGGAATGATACCGCGAACCGGCTGTCTTTTCCCTTCGGCGTTACATCGAACGATAACAGGAACGACTGGTGATCGGTGTCGTAGAAAGACAGCCCGTCGGAGAGGTTGGCAATCGACTGCGGCGTTCCGCTCATCGGCGCCAGTTCCTCCATCCATTTCGTACCGATCCGTCCGTCAGGGTATTGGATCAGTTCGTGAATCAGCAAGGGGCCTCCCCAGCCGCGAACCGGTAGCCAGCCTGCCATCAGGAAGCGGCCGTTGGATATCTCCGAAATCGTCGGCACGCTAAAGCCATTGTAAAAGTCTTCGCCTGTCGCTTTAACGCTTTCGTAAGCCGTATTGGGCGCGCTTGCCGGCTTCGACCATAAGTCGACAAACCCGCCGATAATGTAATCGAATTTCCCCCAGCGGAAATAGAATGTACAGTCGCCTCCCGGCGGGAAGTCGGCCAGCGCCGGATACCAATCGCCATCAATCGATTCAGACTGCCACATCCCTTTCGAGCGAAAATTGGCCAGCATTGTCAGTTTACCTTCCGCATCGGTATAGATTGTAGGGTTTTCGCAGAAATGGAAGATATTGCTATTCTTCTTGAAGTTGCTGATGCCGTCCTGACTAATGGAATAGGTTGCTCCCGAAGGTATCGTGGGAAATGAATTATTGTTGAAAAATCCACTCTTTCCGTGCTTGTCGAAATATTCCTTTAGCGCCGGAAGCATGGTCTGATCTTCGGGATAGAGACGCGACGTGTGCAGGCCGTAGGAAACGCAGAGTTTGTCGTCGATCACGAACGGAGTACCTGTTCCGAAGGTTTCCCATTGCTCGTCGATCGGCGTAGCGGCTTCGTGTTCGGTCCAGTTTTTAAAATCTGTAGTAGAGATATGCTCAAAATAGTGTCCGCCACAGCCGAATTTGCTGGCATGATGCCGCCGGTCGTATAGATAGAAAATGTGGTAGCGGCCGTTATGGTAGAGCGCGGCGATATCGCCTACCCAGCTGTTATGGCCCGGCGGTGTCCAGTATTGCACCTGTGAATGGACGGTTGGCTTCGTCGAGTTGCCGCGGGTGGGTTGGATGGCCGGCATAAAGAGCTCGGCTTGCGATACAAACGCCGGATTCAACGTCCACGCCGTTTTGGCCTTCCATTGTGGATAGCCGATCGGAAAATCGCTATCGACCCGTTCGTTGTCGACATACATGACGAAGTGGGCTCCTGTAAAGTTCAAGACGACTTCGTGCTTGCCGTAGCTGTTCTGAATCATTGCCAGCGGGAAGCCGATCGTCATTTTCTGTAGCTGCGGGTCTTTATCGGGACGGTAGAGCCAGAGGCCGGCTTCGAGCGTCGGCAAAGAGCCATCTGCCATCCGGTAGGTCGGATAATTCTGACGGTCGCGGTCGTTCGGATCCGCACGACGCAGTGAAACCGATAGAATGCTTGGAATGTCTACCAGCGGCTGATAACCTTCGAATTTTTGGAGATCGACCTCAAAGCGGAGGGTGAATCCCTCTTCTGCGGATTTCGCCGCGAACTCGCCTGCCGGCCGCAATACCTGTAGCGTGGCCTGCGCTTTCTTCGGCAGCGCAAACGTCCACCAATTGCTCAATTCATGTACCGTTGCCGGACGCTGGGCAAAGGCGCTCGACCAACCGATCAAACTGATGATCAGGAAAGAAAAAATCTTGTTTTCACACATCATTTTTATAGGTATTAGATTCTATATTATTATATCATTCGTATGCAAGCGCCCAGCGCGGCCTCTTCCTGATGGTCAGACAGCCTGAGCGAGTAGCTGAAAGTCTCTTTAAAGGCTTCCCTTAGCAGGGGATTCTTCTTCAATCCGTTGCCCGACCCAACCAGTGTGGTTTTTCCTGCCTTGATGGGAGCGGGGATAGCCTGATAGAACTGGTACAGTTCCTGTGCGATTCCTTTCAGAAAACCGATCGTGAGTTGCTGCGGCGTGAAATTAGCCATCGAAATCCCGGAGATTACACCTCGTTTCCAAGGGGCGTAACGGGCGCCGTCGAACAGCGTCTCAACCTCTGGAGCTTGCTTCGTTTCATAGGGAATAGCGATCAGCCTCCGGTAGATTTCCGTCTCCGAAAGCTCTTGATCGGTCAGCAAATCCACCGTCTGCCGAAAGAAATCTTTCAGCAGAGCAAATGCCTGTCCGCCACACAAGGCAGCGCCCACTAACAGATAGCCTCCACCCGGAAAGGGGCGCGTATCTAAATTGGGCACTTTAATATACTTCTCTGAATAGACGGATAACTGGCTACTGGTTCCTACGGTCACGTGGACAGCTGTCTGAATCTGATCTACTGATCCCAGAAAAGCTGCCTGATTGTCGCCGATGGCCGGATAGACGGCCGCTCCCCTGAAGTCGCCTAAACTATTCCGGGCGGACGCCAAACGGGGCAAGATAGCTGTGTCTATTCCCGCTTGCGCCAGCGCATCATGGTCGAAGGCTAATTTTTCGACATCGAAGAAGCCCAGACTGGCTCCGTTAGAGAAATCGGTGACGGGGTAGGTTTGTCCGGCCAGTTTCATCGTCACAAAGTCCATAATGGTACAAAGCTTCTCGGCGGTGGCGGGTACCTGTTGATTGACCTGGTTATAATAGTGTGTGACCAGTCCGTATCCCGTAGCCAGCTCATATCCGGTCTGTTCGGAGAGATAAGCAGCATAGGTTTTCTCCTCGCGGTAGATATGGTTGCCTCGCCCGTCCTGCCAGGTGTAGAGCGGGCTTACGGCGTCTCCTTTTCCGTCGGTATAGAGCATCCCATGCATTTGGCCCGTAATGCCGATCCCGCGGATGTCCGCGTACCGGGCGAAGAAGCCCTCGAGGATGTACTCTACCTGCTCCAGAATTAGGCATGGATCCTGTAACTTCGTCCACGGATCAGGCGTTTGAATAGACGTTTGATTCGGCAGGGTAAATGATTTGACCTTGCGTGTGGCCGGATCAAAAACGATACTGCTGATCGAACTGGTTCCTATATCGATTCCAATAAAATGCATAGTCTGATGAGTGGTTTTTATAGTTATATACTTGTCGATTGAAGGTCTAAACGAAAGATAATATCATTCTGGATAGTGGGCGAAAGGTCAAGGAAGTTGACGAACGTCCCATGAATCCGCATGATATACACGCCGCTCGGCGCATACTTTTTCGGCTCATTCATCACCTTGCGCAGCATGTCGGGCGTCGTGACATTCACGTAGAGATAGAACGGGTTAATTTTGCCACTGTCCGGAAAGAACAGGGGCCGGATGACCTTCCGGTAGAAGGCTACCCCTTTCTCTTCAAATCTTTTTTCCGGAAAATACGTTGGATCGATGCCGAAATGCGATGCGTAACCGCCCGGCATCTTCTCGAACGGCAGTTTCTGCGTCGAAAGGATGCGGAAGCCCAGCCCATTGCCGGCTTCGCCGTACAACGGATCGACGCCGTAGTTCAACATCTCGCGCGCCTGCCGTCCGTCGGGCGTGGCGCCTACCCAGTAGCCATAGAGCAAGTGGGTGGAAGGCGTGCTCCAATCCGGACGGAAGGGATTGCCCAAATAGTTTCTTTGTGCGGCGACGCGATCGGACACTTCGTTGACGATCCGGTAGGCTTCGTCGTCGACCCGGTCGATGTTATTGCCATACTTGGCAGCCGACAACAGAAACTGGCGTAGGTTCTCATATCCTTCGAAGTTGGCCTTCAGCGCATCGATCAGCTCGCCAGCATCGGGACGGTTCTCCAGCAAGTCCTCGATCGCCACAAACGAATCGGCCACTACCGACAAGCCATGAATCAGGCAGCCGCTGCCGTTGTACTTCGTCCCTTGACAATTCACATCGCGCAGATCAATACCAGTCTCGATGCCACCCATGCTGGCTGACAAGAAGGGCGCTTTCAGATTCGACAACGCCCGCGAGCATCCGTTTGCCGCTTCAGTCATATGTCCCAGCAGATAATTGAGCTGCCGATAGAAAGCGGGCTTTATATTCCGCAAGATATTGAGCGGCTGTCCGGAGGGGACGCCCAATTCGTCATATCCCAGGCCGATCTTCTCGCCCGTGATAGTTGAATAGCCGTTATTTAAGGTCAGTTCAAGGATTTTCCCCAAATTGAGCCAACTATTGGTGGTATTGCCATTGTCTTTCCCCATGATGAGCGGTTCCTGGCAACCGGCTACGGCATAGTCTTCCAAATCTTCCGGCGCTACGCCATTCCGTTGCAGGATCGGGAAAATCGACTCATCGTTGAAAAACGAAGGCGTGAGTTTCCCTGTCGAGAACAGAAATTCGCCCATCTCTTCATAGAACTGTTGCGGCGTGTTATTGTGAAGCTTCACCGATAAAATCGGCTGGGGATAGTTCGTGTCTTTGTACGCATCCATCACGGCATACGTCATCGGATTGGTCAGGTCTTCCCGATTTGACGACATGCCTCCTAACAGCAGGTTTTGTGAAATGGCCCAGCTTCGGTCTCCCACATTGAAAAAGATGAGGAAGCGCTTGAAGAGGGCGGCTGTAATCTCTCTGTTCGCTTGATCTTTTGCCCGGTATTCTTCGAAGATACGATCTACATTCCCTACCGAAAAGGCATAGGGATTGGGCGACTGCTCGATACACATCACCTGCCACAGGATGATGAATGACTGGATTGCCTCGAAGAGCGTATCGGCGCCCTGGGCGGGTACTTTGCGAAGCGTCCGCTCCATCAGAAGCAACTCCTCGCGGCGTATCGGGTAGGCATACGCGGCAATGGATTGTGCCAGGTCGGCATAGCGGTTGGCCAGTATTACGGCACATTGCAGGGCGATCTTCATCGCTTGGTAGACCTCCCGTTTGTCAGTATCTTTTGTTTGGGCAAGTTTGCCGTCGATCACGGTTTGCATACTCTGGATACCGTTCCGCAGGATGTCGCGGAAGTCGGCAATGGTGTGTCCGGTGACTTGCTCGACAAAATAGGCTACTTCCTTAGTCTCGTTGCCGGCTTTGTCGTACACTTTCTTTAGTTCAGCCACATAAGGCGTTGCGGCGTAATAGGTCTTGACTTTGTCAATCCGCTCGCGGGTGAACTCTTCATTGGGTATGATATCGCTGAAGACGGCGACGGGATCGCAGTACCCTTCAAAGGTTTCGATCCGGAAGTTCGGATTGATCAACGCGTAGGTTTTGGCGAACGCATCATTCTGTGTACCGGCAAACACATTGTGATTGCTGAGCGATAGCGGGAGCAATTCGACGATCTTTTCCAAGACTTTAGCCGTTGCCACCTCAGGGTGCAGCTCGCTAAAGAGCGGTTCGTACTTCATTTGAATTTCCTTGATCAGGAACCATCCGTCGAGGCGTTCCAGTTCCCGTTGTTCTCTGAAAAGAGGCGGAACTTTCTCATTCAGATTCTCTTTGTTATATATTTTTTGCCAACTCATGTTACCTTTCTTTTACGTGTTTATCATTTGAATATTGTTATCAGAAAACAGTTGCCTGTACTGTCGTAGTTGCTCTGCCGGAATTTTCTTTTCCGGCATCGTGTACACCTTCCCAATTTGCTCCCACTTTATTTTGCCATACTCGTGGTAGCGGAGCAGTTCTACTGAGATGCCGTTACGGTTCACTCGTTTGATGATTCGGAGTAAGCCCTCAATCGCCGACCGGTCGTTGTTGAAACCGGGGATCAGCGGGATTCGGATCCACAGCTTGACACCCGTTGCGGAAGCCTGTTCCAGATTGCGGATTACCTGCTCATTTCCAAGGCCTAATACCTGTTTATGGATTGCTGTATCAGCCTGTTTTAAGTCAATGATCAGCAGATCGATCCACTCGAATAGCTCCGGCAACCGGAGATGCGTCCCATTGGTCTCCATCACAATATGGACACGTTTCCGCAGCTCCTTCAGTAAGTGTTTCAGCGGACGGAACTGCAGTGTCGGCTCGCCACCGGTAAAAGTCACGCCTCCGCCGCTGTGGAACAGGTTCTTGGCGCCCTCGATTTCGCAGAGCAGATCGTCTATCGTATATTCCTGCGCGCTAAGGCGTATGCCTTCGTTCCTGTTCATGCGGATGCATTCCATCCCGGTGCAGACTTCGCACTTCGTCCGGTCGAGCCGCAACTCGCGGATGGCGCCATGCGGACAGACCGAATCGATGAGCTTCTCTGCTTTAACCAATAGCGATCCCGATAAAGATATCCCTTCCGGATTCGAACACCACGGACAGACAAAGTTACATCCCTGAAAGTGATACAGAAGCCTGTTTCCGGGACCATCTTGCGAGAAATTCCATCCTTTGCTGAATATCTTTATCGTTTCCATTATTGATGTCCCATTTTAAATCGCGTAATAAGAAACGCGAGATATAAAACACAGACCGTTAATACCATCACGGCGCCGACCTGTCCGCCCAACTGATCGGAGGCCAATCCCATCAGTACAGGGAATACGGCTCCGCCGGAAATGCCCATCATCATCAGTCCGGAGATATCGTTCTTCCGGTCAGGCATGTATATCAGCGCTTTCGAGAGAATAATCGGAAATACGTTCGAATTTCCCACGCCGACCAATGCCACGCAGGTATAGATGGAAAGCAGTGTATGGCTGAAGAACAGACTGATGATTCCTAAAAGTATTATCCCCACGCTGACGATAAAGAACTTTTCAGGTGAGAACCTGGCCAGAATAAAGATTCCGGCCAGGCAGCCAAAGGTGCGGAACAGAAAATAGAGGCTCGTGGCATATCCCGCTTTGGAGAGCGGTATGCCTACGTTCTCCATTAAGAGTTTGGGCGCTGTAATGTTGATACCGACGTCGACCCCGACATGAACCAGGATTCCCAGAAAGAGCAGGAAGACCAGTTGATTCCCCAGTAGAGCGATACACTCCTTGAATGTAGCGGGCTTCCCTTCGATGGTATGCTCTTTTATTTCTGTAAAGAACAGATAAATAATGGCGATCAGACAAATCGTGGCGAAAATCGGAAACAACAATTTCCAGTCGCCATAGCGAATTACAGCTTGCGCCACGATGATTGGAGCTATAAAAGACGCAATGGCCTTCACAAACTGCCCCAAGGTGAGGAAACTGGGGAGCTTTTTGTCTGATACAATGTTCGTAAGCAACGGATTGAGAGAGACTTGCATCAGCGTATTGCCTATCCCCAGGAAAGAGAAAGAGAAGATCATCATGATGTTATTGTAGGCAATAACGGGAATACATAGTCCGATGAACGTAACGAATATACTTAGAATTACCGTCTTCTTGCGTCCGATTTTATTCATCAACATCCCGGTAGGGATCGAGAAGATAATAAACCACAGGAACACCATAATAGAGAAGGCATTTGCCGCCGTGTCCGACAGGGCAAAATCACTTTTGACATAGTTTGTGGCAATACCTGACAGGTCTACAAATCCCATTGTGAAGAATGCCAGCATCACAGGGACTATCTTAGGAATGATTGTTTCGTTTTTCATGCGTATACAGTATTATAACCGATTAATCGGCCAGCGTTTCTACCTGTATGTTCTTGAATTTCACTTTTCCCTGCTTTGCGTACAGCCAGGCATATTCTCCTTTTTTCTCGGCCAGACGATTGACAACACAGCGTTTATTGTCAATGCAGACATCGATAATGTCTCCTTTCAGGATGATGTCTACCTTGATTGGCCGATCTAATCCTTCAACGGCTTCGATGTGCGCATCGTGTAGCTGGACGGTTCGCAGGTTGGAAGAGAAGCTTAACTTGTAGCCGTCGCCCGCTTTCTCGTTGGCGCGGAGGAAGAGGCCGTATTCGTGGTTATTCCCGTCAGGCTCTATTTCAAGCGTAATCCGGCAGTTATAAGGAAGTTGTTGCATGTAGGCGCCTCCGATTTCGCCTCGGGCGTTAATCAAGATGTCATTTCCCTGCTTTGTAGCGTTCTCTGATACGATCCAGCGGTCGGGCTGTAGCGTCTTTGTCTTTGGGATAACTTCCTCCGGGAATTTCGTTGTAAAATCGCCATTGGGCAATTGAGAGACTTCCCGCAGGACGATACTTCCGCCGAAGCGCTCATCGCCGTTATCTCTATTCTCATGTTTGGAAGGTATCCATCCGGCTAATATCCGCCTGTCTCCGGTAAACTCTGCCGTTTTGGCGACATTTGACCACTGTTCGAGTAAGGCCTGCGATTCGGGATATTCCCATGGACCATACGCCGATCGGGATTTCACATAATAGGTATCTCCCGCCTGTCCGTAGATCAGGTAATACCAACCGTTCCACAAGAAATAATCCACGCATTCCGGCTCATGAAGCATCCCGGAGATCAAAGGCTCATGCACTTCCCAATTTTTTAGGTCTTTTGACGTGAGGTGCACCAAAGCGCCCCGTCCCTCGCGGATAATATAGTTATCCGCAATACTGGTAACGAACAAATGGAACGTCCCGTCCGGATCAATGACGACCTTGGGGTCTCTGAAGTGCCGTTTACTATAGCCGGGAGCCGAGATGTAGAACGGATTGGGTTTTTGCTTCTCATAGTGGATACCATCTTTACTGGTCGCATAACTGAGCTGTTCGTTGACCTCATTTCGCTCATTGATCAGCCGTGTAGCATAAAATGCATAGTATGTTCCTTTATAAAAGCCTATAGAACCTGTACAGATGGATTTTTCCCAGTCCTCATCGATCCCGATAGCAATCGGATGATGCTGCCAGTTCTTGAGGTCTTTCGTCGTACTTAGCGCCCATTGGTGACCTCCCAGACCGCCTAATGCCGAATGATGTCCTTCGTCTAATAGCCAATACAGATAATAGACTCCATTGTGAAAGAAGGGGATACAGTCTCCCACATACTGGTCTCCGACCGGAGAGAAATATTGAATCTCCTTCGATTGGATAGAAGGATCGTAATCGATTTTGAACTGAGCCTGTATGTAGGCGATGCAAAACAGAAGTACGAATAAAATACTTGATTTTCTCATATTGTTTTTTTATTACTTGATTTCAAAACTGTTTATGGAGGCCTTCTGTAATGTCATCCGGCCTTCTTCAGCAAAAAGTTCGAAAGCGACAAAAGGTTCATCCGAAAACCAAAGAGCGGTCAGCATTCCTTTTCCGTCTGCCGTGTATAGCTCTACAGACTCCCGATCATATACGATCTTCCATTCATTGGTATCTCCTTTCGGGAAATAAGCGATTCCGAGCAGCTGCTCATAGGTGTCGGAGAAGGGGTCGGCCAGTAATCCCCGCCTGTCGATATAGTAATAGCCCATATCGGCTTTATAGCCGATCGTGAGGCGCTTGCCGGATATCGTCTGAAAGCGGACGCCATAATTTTTCGCATTCCAGAAGGCATACCGGTTGGTATGATCGAATGCCAGATGCAGGATGAAAGGCTGTTGGAAATAGGAAGCCCCTTTGAGCGCGTAACTCCCAGAAGAGAGATCGATGTTTTCGAGCGTTTTTTTCTCGGAAAATACCGTGGCGATTTCCCGGACAGGGACAGACGTTAACAGGTAATTTTGATCTTCTTTTACAAGCGCCAACTCGCGGGGAATACTCAGTCTGCCTCTTTGCCCCTTTTCAGGTGTCAGGTTTGCGTAATCCCAGCTGTTCATCCAAGCGGTCATTACCTTGCGATTGTCCGGCCGGTTGAAGAGCGTCGCCCGGTAGAAGTCTTTTCCATAATCGACCCATAACTCTTTATACTGGGTACAAGCGAATGCTTTTCCGTCGAAGTCTCCGACGAAATAGCGGATGTTGGGCGCTCCGTTGATTGGCCCGTCATTCATGGATACGAGCAGTACCCATTTCGTGATCCCTTCTTCTGCTACCGTTAACGGGAAGAACAAGGCGCTTTCCCATCCTCCAGAGCCGTGTGCCTCTTCAAATGCACACTGAACCGTCCAGGTAAGTCCGTCGGTAGATGTATAAAACCAGATCGCGAAACCGGTCGATATAGTCATGATCCATTGTCGATATTCGTTATCCCATAAGACGACCGGGTTTTTGAACGTAGTTGACCTGTCCGGGATCAAGAGGGATTGTTCCCGTTTTGTCCAAGTTTCTCCCCGGTCTAAACTATAGGCCATATATACAGCGGACTCCGTTCCTTTCTTGCCCAGGTAAGTGTAGAAGGCCAAGAAAGCATTCGCCCCCAGTCCGGCCGTGTTTTGTATATCTGCGATGACGCTCCCCGATCCGGGCTGTCCTTTCTCATCAGGAGATAAAGCGACAGGCTGAATGGCCCAATGTATCAAATCTTGACTGACGGCATGTCTCCAATGGATATTCCCATACATCGGTTGATTGGGATTGTGTTGATAGAACAGGTGATAGGTTCCCTCATGATAAACAGCCCCCGCAGGTTCACCCGTCCAGTTCTTTCCGTGGCTGAAATGAACCTTTGGAAGCGCTGTCTCACCGTTCCTTTCCGGTTGGCAGGAAAAGAACAGTACCATTAAAAGCCCTATGATCCCAATCTTCATCATGTTATGCTTATTTCCAGATCGGTTTCAATGAATAAATCGCTGCTTTTACCACCTGGATATCATTGTTTGAAGAAAACGAATACCCTCCAGCGTTTTCCTGAGGCATATAGCAAGAGGTGATCACCACGTCTCCGTCGTTTCCAAACACTTCTACGGTTGTACGGTCCAGCAGAATCCGCAATTTGAGTTTTCCGTTGACAGGAGCCAGAGGCGCCTTCCCCAGATTGTTCTTTTCGTTGATCTCTGCGGGGTTTTTGGAAATCCAGTCGCTTGGGATAATCCCGTGTTTTACCGGAATGCCTCCGCACGATAAGGTGCGGGCCGATGCGTCGTATGAGACCGTTACGCTCCTCAGGCCGATCTCAAAAGAGGTTGACGGATTGATATCCAATTCTAGATCGATATCGTATAATTCATCCTTTAATTCTTGAAAGAGGCGGTTCCCTTTCGTCAGCGTTTCGTTGTTCCACTTATATTCTTTATCATACAGATTGCGAATCTCTTTTACAGGCATCCGGTAGGCCTTTACGCCGCCTTGCGGAGTGGTACGCAGTTGAATTTCTGTCGGAAAATTCATTTGCTGCTCGAAAGGCATTCCGGGATAGCGCTGTGTCGGCATCCAGGCGATCAGCAAGCAGCGGCCGTCGGGCGCATCGCTCCACGTTTGCGCCGCATAGAAGTTGATCCCATAATCGCCTCTTAACACACCGGTTTCGGGGATGAAATTTGTCCCGTCGAACCGGCCGATTCGATAATTTCCCTTGGCGCCGAAAAGCATCCATTTTTTATTGTTCACATCTCCATCGACAGGCAACGGCTCAAATCCCGGACATTCGGCGTCTCCATCTAAAGAAAAGGAAGACAGGTATTTCCACTCCTTCAGTTCGAAAGAGGAAAAGAATCCGAATTCGTATCCGCGATCCATGTACAGAGACATAATCCATTGCTTGGAATCGTCGTCCCAAACAACTTTCGGATCCCGATTTACGGCATGTATATTGCAGATCACAGGATTCTGATCGTAATATGTGAATGTTTTTCCGCCGTCATTACTATAGGCGATACATTGTGTGCAAGAGGAACCTATTCCGTCACGCGGATTTCCGCCATTGGTGATAAAAGCGATGATTGCCTTTTTATCTCCGGTTTGGAATCCGGCGGTATTATTCACATCTACCACTGCCGAGCCCGACCAACAGCCCGACCATACTTTATGAGGCGTGATATGATCCGGCGTTTGCTCCCAATGCACCAAATCCGTGCTGACAGCATGTCCCCAGTCTTTATACGCTCCGGGCCGATGCGGTGGCATGTACTGGAAAAACATATGGTACACTCCGTCATAATAGACCAATCCGTTCGGATCGTTCAGCCAGTTTTTCTGGGCGGAAAAGTGGAATTGCGGACGATATATCTCTGAATAATAGACCGGTTTTCCGTTGGATAATGTGTTTACACCCGAAAGCTTAGCCACTTCCGCATCCGCCAGATAACAATTCCAAACCGCCACATGGTCGATCAGCCCTTTAAATTTGGCTTCGATCTGCTCTTCCGATGCGTTGGCATATCCATACGGTTGTTTGTACTGTGCGCCGATCAGGAACGGCCTTTTGTTCCAGTCTCTTATATCGCCGACCGTTATTTCGTCGTCGCGAAGTATGCCGTTGATATACAGATGGGAAACCGTCCCGTTAAACCGGAGCAGAATATCAAACCATTGATTCTCTTCTCCGGCTGGTATCTTATATTTCAACAGATGCGCGCCTCCGATATCATCGCTTCCCATTTTCGATTCGATATAGGCTTCCCCATCTCTCCGGTTAAAGAAGAGGGCATAAGCAATGTTCTGGTCGTTGCCCGCTTTATTGATCAGGGGTGTATATCCGGTGATTTCACCCGGTTTTACCCTGACCAATAACGATATATTTTCCCCTGTCAGGTTTAATTCGCTATTTATTCCTTGTCCGGCGTCTAACCAGCCGCCTCTGAAATCAGCGGCTTTTCCGTCGCCACCTCTGGCTTTCGAGGTATTGGCCTCTTCTCTGCTAAGGGAGATAAACCGTACATCGCCGTGTGTGCCTAAGATGCTGTTTTCCGGTGTTTTATCATTCAAGTCTGAAAAATCCCAGACAGCTATTGCCCCTTTGAAAGAGTCTGCCGATTGCCAGGAAATCATCAACAGCATTAAAAAACATAATCCTATTTTTATGACATGACAATTGTCTGTTTTTGAACCCATTCTATCCGTCTTTTTGAAATTGTTATATCCCTCCGGATTTACGCCCGGGTGTAAATTAATTTTAACCCGGGTCAAAATGAAAAGTGAGTACGGATGTTTTTCAGTTACGCAAATCGTTTCTGAAAGCGGCTGTTACCATCCTGTATTTTGCTTATATAATCCTTTCACATAACTGATCTGTACCTGCGGAATCGGAAAATATTCGTCGCGGTTCTTTTTAAACTGCGCATCTCTCAGGTGAGTACGGCGTTCTTTTTCCACATTGAAGTATTCACTCATGAACTCTGCGGCAATACCCCAGCGTACCAAGTCGAAGAACCATTTTCCTTCTGTGGAGAACTCCAGATGGCGTTCCCAGCGAAGCGCTTTTAAGGCAAATGTTTGATCCCATGCCGGGCAATTCTTTCCTGGTTCGTAGGGTTTTACGTCGAAGTTACCGGTAGGCTTACCGTCTGCGAAAACAAGCCGGTCGGTACTGGTTGCTGCTCTTTCACGAATCTTATTTATCAACTGGAGCGATTCGTTCAGGTTGTCTTGTCCGCCCAATTGGATCAGCGCTTCGGCTCTCCAAAGCATCACTTCATCCAGGCGTAACACATCCCAATTCAAACCGCTACCCATAAACGGATTGGTTTTCCGGAAACAGGGACAAGTGGGCAATACAATCAGTTTCTGGCTCATCGAGAAGCCGTATACTTCAGGCGTACGTACCCAACCGGTCTTCATAATAAACTCAGGATCATACTTCCAAGGCATTTCTGGAACACAAGCGGTGTGCATCAGACGTGGGTCCATCGACAGTTTGACGAATGCCTCTTTATTGTCCAATGTTTCTCCCTTGTTGAAATTGTCGAAATCGGGCACGCCATCAACCGTTTTGAAGCGATTCATCATATCTACAGACGGTTGCAGGAATCCGCAGCATCCGTATTCTTCATTCACGGGATAAATCAACCAGGCATTGTTACGTCCTACAGGCGAGTTGTCGTTATTGGCCGTGTATTGAATGGCCCAGATCGATTCTCTGCCGTTTTCATATTCCCACAGGAAGTTTTCGGCAAAGTCGGTAAATAACATTTTCCCTGAATTGTCGATCACATCTTTACAAAGACTGGCCACTTCCGTCAGTTTTTCTTTGTTGATATTAATCACATTATGGCTTTCGTCTTGTTCATAGGCCGCAAAGAGTAATGTTTTTGCCAGATACGATTTAGCCGCAAATTTGGTAGGACGTCCCACTTCATCTTGCTGGTCAGGCAGATTGGCAACCGCAAAGCGCATATCGTCTATTAGCTTGTCCCAGAGTTCCTGATTGCTAAATACATCGTTACTCACCTTATCATATTCATCTGTCGGCGTGTTCTCATCGATATACGGAAAGTATTTAAAACATTGCTTCATATACATATAAATATGGCCGCGAAGGAACCGTAGTTCGGCAATCCGTTGATTTTTCAACGGATATTCGGCATCTGTCAGTTGTTGTGCCCTTCGTAGCGCGTCATGCACGCGACCTACGGCTACATAGTGCACCCACCAGTTATTATCCAAGCTTTCGGCTTTCGATCCGGTTGGCTCCATATAGGTAAAGGTCTCCCAGAAATGCCTGTCGGCATTATCATTGGTTCCTGAGCCGCCTTTGTAAGCTTCTCCGCCTCTTACGGTACCTTCTTCATACGGCATTCCAAACTGTTTGTTAAAGTGGTTCTGCCCGCAAAACGAATAGGCGGCATTGATCATTTGTTCTACTTTGTCGGGCGAGTTCAGATCGTCGTCGGAGACGATTCCTTGCGGCTTCTGATCCAGCATATCCGTACAGGAAACGGCAAAGAAAGACAGCGCCAGCGCCAAGCAGAAATATATCTTTATTCTTTTAATAGTCTTCATATTCAACTGAATTTTGTTTGATGATTAAAAAGTAACATTCAGGCCTACAGTCATCGAGAAAGGCAGCGGGTAGCCATTACCCGGCGTTTCAGGATCCAGGCCGGTATAGACATCGTCTCCCCACGTCTTTTTCAGTGTCACGATATTGTCTGCTCTGACCGAGAAGCGCGCCCGTTGGATTTTCAGCGTCCTGGCGATATCTTCCGGCAGAGTATAACCGATCTCAGTATTGCGGATTTTCATATACGAACCACTTTCTATATAATAGGTGGAAAAACGCCCTTCGTCGTTGTTGTTATTGATAGACATGGCTGGGATGGTCGAGCTGGTATTGGCCGGCGTCCAGGCATCCAGCATACGGATACCATAGTTTTCACCGGAAGTGCTTAACGCATAGATATCTGTCCAGCTTTTCCAATCGCTTACATTTAATTTCTTACCGAATACGCCATTGAAGAAGATGTTGAAATCAAAGTTCTTCCAGGTAAGCCCTAACGTGATTCCATATTCTAACGCCGGGTTTTGATCGCCTAACCAGGTACGGTCTTTACTGTCAATCTTGTCATCTTCATTGATGTCGCGGTAGCGGATTCTTCCCGGAGCTGCCCCTACTTGTGTAGCATGTGCGTCGACCTCTGTTTGCGATTGGAACAGTCCGTCGGCAATATATCCGAACATAGAACTTCTGGGACGTCCGAGGATTGTCTGATCGGTGCCATTTCCGGCGAAGTTGTTGATCACATCTTCCGGTACATTCTTGATCGTCTGACTATTGTGCGAGAAAACGCCGCCGATATCGAAACCAGTTTCTCCTACTTTGCCGGTATAGTTCAGCGTTAGTTCGAACCCTTTATTGTCGATATCCGCTCCGTTAAGCCACATGCTTGCACCTTCTCCTAAAGTTGCTACCGTTCCCGGTTTCATCAGGATATCGCGGGTGTACTTCAGGTAGTAATCGAACGATCCGCTCAGCTTTGAATTAAGAAATCCGAAATCGAGTCCGAAGTTATGTTGGGACGTAGTTTCCCATTTCAGGTTAGGGTTTCCTCTTTGTGTACGACGGAAACCGGCCGGCAAGGTTCCTCCCTGTCCGCTGAAATCGTAAGCCGTTCCCCAGTTCCAGTCAAAGAGGTTGTTCCCATCATATTGAGAGACATACATTTGATAGGCGGCGTAATCGTCAATCCGCGAGTTCCCGTTCTGGCCCCATCCGTAGCGAAGTTTCAGCAGCGAAAAGACCGGGACATCAGCGAAGAACTGTTCATTACTGATGACCCATCCCAAAGAAAATGCCGGGAAAGTCGCCCAACGATTGTTACTTCCGAATACCGACGAAGCGTCGCGGCGTAATGTCACAGAAGCGAGGTAGCGTCCATCGTAGTTGTAGTTGATCTTACCAAACCAGGAGATCATGGTGTTATTGCTGGCCGAACCTCCATTGTCTTTTTCCTCTTCACCGGCATCTAAGTGCATATAATCAGGTGTCTCGAGGGCAAAAACGCGGCGACTTCCCCATAACTTATTAAAGGAATGTTCGATTGTTTCTTGTCCGACCATGATGTCAAAATTATTCTTCCCCCAGTCGAATACGTACTGAAGGATATTACTGTTATTCCAGTTCGAGTCGTAGTTTGATTCTTGATACACCTTGTTACGGTCTTCACTCATGAAACCGGACTTGTATGTCAAATCCATTGTGCGGCGCCAGTAGCCTGTCCAGTCTACCCCAAAAGAAGAACGGAACGTAAGCCCTTTCAGGAACTCGATGCTGATATAGGCATTCCCAAACAGACGCAGATTGTCCTGATGATTTTGTTTGTTGTCTACGATTTGGCGAACCGGGTTCTGGCGGTCGCTCATCCCGCCGACAGGGCCTCCCCAACCTTCACCATCTACGGTATGGATCGGAACGATAGACATCAGCGACTTACAGTTTCCCAGGTTGCCATCGCCAATATTCACACTCGATCTCCATTTAGATACCGTAAAATTCTCACCCACTTTTATGCGACCATTCAGCCAGGAGTAGTCTGTGTTCACCCTTCCGTTGAAGCGGCGGAAATAACTGCCGTCTATGGTACCTTTGTTATCGTAATGGTCGGCTGAAAAGATCGCATTCCCGCTGTCGTTTCCGGTGGATAACGTCAGATTATACTGCTGCACCTGTCCCGTCCGGAGGATTTCTTTTTGCCAGTCGGTATCGACAGCCTTCATGGTTTGCGCATCGTCGATATACTCTTTCCAACTCACGCGGTCTAATACCCAGTTGCCATTGGCATCCTGATGGTCTTCGTATTGGTACAGGCGGCCGATTCCAACGTCGTTAGGATCAGCATTTGGGTTGTCGTTCTTGATCGCCCAGTATTGTGCAATACCTCGTTGCTCGGTATTCATCAGTTCATACGGTTTTTTACTGCTTACCACCGTATAAGAGCTTTTGAAGTCAATTATGGTTCCTTTTCGTCCTTTACGGGTGGTGATGATGATCACACCATTTGCCGCGCGCGACCCATAGATAGAGGCCGAAGAAGCATCTTTCAGTACCTGCATAGACTCAATATCCATCGAAGCCAGCTCTTCCATCGAGCGGGTGGTAGGTGTTCCGTCTATGATATAGAGCGGATCGTTGTTGTTTAGCGTTCCCTCGCCTCGTATCCGGATGGTAGCCCAAGGATTAGGCGACCCGTTGGTCGACACGCTCATGCCGGCCACTTTACCTTGAGCCGCGCGCATCGCGCTTCCGGAGGTGCTGGCCCGGATCTGGTCTACTTTTACCACCGATACAGAGCCGGTCAGGTCGGCCTTCCGCTGGCTGGTATATCCGGTCACGACGACTTCATCCAGATTCAGCGCATCCCCTGCCAAGGTGATTGTTCCACTGACGCTGGCGGCCGTTATCTCAAGCGTTCTATAGCCTATATAGCTGAAAATGATGGTACTTTGCAGAGATACGATCAGTGAGAAATTGCCATCGATGTCAGTGATGGTTCCATTCGTCGTACCTTTTTCTACAATTGATACACCGGGCAACGGATCACCGGTCTGATCTACAATTTTCCCTGCCACTGTTCCGGATTGCTGGGTAATGGGAATCCCTGCCGTTGTCGTTCCATAAATCTGTATTGAAAAAGAACACCAACAAACGATGAATAAGATTAGCTGTATGGTTCTTTTCATTTGAATAGTTAATTGATACATAGAATTTAATTTAATTATTAAACATAAGGTAGATGTCACCGTTTTATTCTCTATTGGATAGGTCGGTGGATGTGTTTGTCCTTCTATCATTTATGTACTGCTGAAGTTTTTCATTACGTAGCTGTTAATAATTGTGAATAATAATTGATTTGTTGTCTTATCTAACTTTTTGCAAGGTGAAAAATACCACTTTCTTGCAGAAGCGCGAGTAAAGATGATTTGCTATCGCAAATTGGGACCGTTTGAGAGGAATTATCTCTCGTTACTACACAATGCAAATGTAATATATAATTTGATATATGATAATATTATGACTGATTTTTTTAAATAAATATATTTACATATATGTAAATATATCAGAGAGAGACAACGATTATTTATTCTTAGTTATTTGATGAATAGTCTGATATGGCGATTTTGTTTGCATTTTGAAACTTGCCGAAAAAAAAATAAAATGTTAACTATCCAATCCTCTTTCAATGATTATTTATATACGGCAGACAATATTTCGGGTTTAATTATTAACAAAGTCTGCAATTATTTCTTACATTTGCATTGATATTGTAAACAGATAATCGATGAACATTAAAATCAATTATAAAACGATCTACAATATAGTGAAGGAACAGATCGTAAAAGAAACCTACACACCCGGTTCGTTGTTGCCAACGGAACAAACGCTGGCTGACAAATACGCGGTATCCCGCCCAACCATTGCCAAGGTATATAATCAGCTTCAAAACGAAGGATTCCTTAAGAAAAGGAAAGGACTGGGAACCATAGTCACCTATAACAGCGCCAGCTCTACTTATACCTTCGGGCTCTTGTTGCCGGGAGCCGGCGAGTCGGAGATATTCTCGATCATCAACGACCAACTGCTCCGCCAGTCGGAAAGCGGGAAGTTTAATTGCCTGTGGGAAGGCGCCACCGCCAGCAGCGCGGCCGTACGAAAATCGCTGATCGAAACCTGCTGCAAAAATTACATCCATAAAAAAGTAGATGGAATTCTCTTTTCTCCCCTGGAGAGAGTCCCTGACGCTAATGAACTCAACCAGCGGATCTGCCGGAGCATTCAGGAGGCCAATATACCCTTAGTTTTAATCGACCGCGACATCTTGTCATTCCCGAACCGGAGTAATTTTGATATGGTTTGCCTCGATAACTTCAGTGCAGGATGTATTATGGCGCAACATCTGATCGATCAGGGCTGTGAAATCATCCATTTTTTCTATCGTCCGGACTCGGCTACGTCAGTTAATCTCCGGCTTTGCGGCGTGCGGGAGACTGTCTTGAAGAACAATTTCACGTTCGACCGGGAAAATGACTTTTGCGGCACGCCTGAGGACCTGGAATTTGTCCGGACGATGAAGATTGTCCCCGGAAAGACCGGCATTATCTGCGCCAACGACTCTACCGCGGCCGTACTGATGTCAACAATCGACGCACTGGGCATTAATATCTCAAGTGACATCCTGATCTGCGCCTACGACGATATGAAATACTCCAAACACTTGAAGCATGCGCTCACATCTTTCCATCAACCGTGCGAAGAGATCGCCGATGTAAGTGTCGACCTGCTGATCCGGCGGATCAAGCGTCGCGATCGGCTGCCGGTGTCGGCCAATCTGACTGGCGAGATCGTCATCCGCGAGTCGAGTAGGTTTGTATAGCGTTGATAGCCATTGCTTTTAACCCATTTTGCAGCCTGTCAGGTTCAGACCTCCAGACCTGAACCCTAATCAAGCTGTCGTGATTTTGAATTTCATCAATAAATCTGTACCGGGATATTAATGTTTTACGGATAAAACACTTTAACCGGATATTCCTAAAGGACTTCTCCATTGAGATATGATTCGTACAGGTAGCCCGGACTTTCGTAGTACAGACTGCTGTTGTAATCCTCAAGCATAGGGGAGAGCCATGAGTTATACGCTTCCATAAGGGCGTCGACAGGCTTTTTGCTTTGCTTGCCGGCAACGTCAATAATCAGGCGTTTATATACTTTGCCGATATCCCAATGGGTAGGGATTGCATATTTCCCATCGGCTACATTGTCGAATGCGCCTGTTCCGATGTTATGTTGTTCAATTAGTTCATCGCTCAGTTTGTCGATGTTTTCGCTATGGTATACATCGGCTAACTCATATAGATGTTCCAATTTCTCTTTTCCGATGGCATTAACTACCACATCCCGGCGATTCTTTGTTTTCCGGCCTATGTACTCTATCAGGCTGCAAACAAAAAAGAGGTCATTATGTTCTTTCTTCTCTCTGCCGTTCATTTTTTATCTCCTCACTTTCCTTATATGTCAAACACTTTAACGCAGCCGGGGTACAAAAGTTTATCTGGCGTGTTGGGGGCTTATACTTAGCGAGTACCCAGAATTGTTCGCGAGTGATTACGCCGTTGACATAATCTGAAATGTAGTTGTAAATCTGATCGTTAGCCATAGCGCCAATCACAATGTCATAATTATGGGAAATGCCATTTCGGCAATCAACAATAAAATCCAGCCACTCTTCTGTCGTTTCGGTAAAGTGCAGAATATTTAGGCTGTTGTCCGGCTCAAACTCATAAATACTAACGGTTGGCGTCGTATATCGCATTGACCAGCGAACCGTTTGCGCCTTTAATTCTGTGCAATAAAACCCTGTGCCAAAGTCTTTAGCATATCTTCCCGTTCTAATCTCGGGGTATTCTATTGGGCAATATCCTCCGTGATAAACCTGCATAAACAATTGTTTCTTAGCGCTTTTATTACAATTCGCTTTTCATACAAAGGTAGCGTTTTATCTGATTCAGGCAATAGAATATGCGTTTGATATATTTAACTTATGAAGCAAATAATTAGCAATCTGCCGGTTTTGGCGTCTTCTCTTTGAAAAAAGAAGATGTTATGCAAGGTGAGAAAGAAAAAATAAAACAGGCACAAGGGTGGTTTTTCTGTTAAAACTGCCTATGCGCATAATGTTGGGTAACCCGGTTTGCGACACTGTTGGCTGGTATGTCAAGGCAAATTCTTCAAACATACAATTTGCTGATTTTCATGAATGAATAAGAGCATTATTTCAATTGTAACTACTCAGGGGGTGTGTCAAAAGTATTTTTAATACGATTTTATTCGGATACCTATCCGAGTTTGATTTCAAATAATCAACTCTCGGAGACGAATGACGGACTTTTGACACACCCTCCTGAATAGTTTCCAACATAATACCCGAACAAGCAGGATAATCGGATTCTATTATAGCCTGTAAACCAACAAACGTTCTTTATTTCTATCAGATTATAAATAGTTTCTCTCTCGAATGTAAAACTAAATAATGTTTGCCGGGAGAAGGAAGGCTGAAAGCAGGCTGAAACATCCTCCTTTCAGGATTTCATTCTGTAAACCACGTATTTACAAACAGGCTGAACCCTGAAAGAAGGGGTGAAAAGAAGCGCTTATACAGGCAGGTTATCATACGAAAACATTTGTATTTTAGCAAAAAAAGTCAGTACGACGCCTTCAGTAAACCATCATAACAGTTTGGAAAAGAGATTATAATGGTTTGCTGAAGAGATCGTAATGGTTTGGAAAAGACATCGTAATGGTTTTTTCCCCTTTCGCCTCATAGATGTGCTTTCACTTTAAAATCTTCTGTTGATACTGGGTTGGCGTAAATTGTGTTGCTTGTTTGAAGGTGCGGTTAAAGTTACTGATGGAATCAAATCCGCACTCAACGGATATTTGGGAAACATTCATTTTGTTTAATGCCAGCAATTTACAGGCATATCCTATCCGCATGTCCATAACATATTGTACATAGGTTTTACCGGTGTTCTCTTTGAAATACCGGCAAAAGGCGCTTGGATTCATGGCTGCCATAGAGGAAATTTCCGTCAGGCTGATATCACGGGTATAGTTGCTGTTGATGAAGGATATTATTTTTTCAATCCGTTTGTTTCCTAAAGTAGGGAAAACCTCATAATACAAAGGAGAAGCTAACAGTTGCCTGTTGCCATACGTCGCCATTTTCTGCAGGAGTAATAATAAATTGGTTATTTGGTCGAAACCTTTAAACGTAGGAAAATCATCCAATAAGCCAATTATTTGCATACTGTCCAGTTGGCGGAAAAAAATCCCCCTTTTAGATTCTTCCAGAAATGTCTTTATTTGTAGAAATTGCGGGTAATGTTCGATAGAATAGCTCATAAAATCTTTTTCAAACTGGATGATCGTACCTTTCACGCGCAGTTCCTGGTTGCCGGTTTTATAAATATCATCGCTTAGCAGATAATGAGGAAGGTTCGTTCCCAAGAGGATAAGGTCGCCGTCGGAATATTTTTCAATACAATCTCCAACGAAACACAAGCCTGTGCTTTTTTTTACATAAATAATCTCATACTGGCTATGAAAATGCCATGGATAAGTAAAATGAGCATAATCATAATAACGCGGGCGGATAGGGTTGGCTTCCGAAATAGGAAGTTTCTCATTCATTATCGTTCTCATTTCCGTTAATTTTCAGGGTTAAAATAACATTCGCAAAAATATACGTATTTTCTGCAAAAAAACAATTATCAGGGGATTTATTTTAGGCATAATTTTGTAATTAGTATAAAAATACAATTATTGATGTTTAACTTAATTAAATAATATGCCTATGGAAAACCTTTGTTAGCCTTGATAGCCTTGATAAAAAGCAAAATTGCATTTATCATGTCCATACTTCACTTTTACCAAAGAGGACACTTTTTTTATTAATCTCAACAACTTTTATTATGATATACTTAAATTATTGTATTAAGCGTCGGGGCCTGTTGTTTTTGTTATGCCTGATGCCCTTGTTGGCATTTTCGCAAACGATTAACATAAAAGGCCTTGTGAAAGATGCTACAGGAGAGCCAATCATAGGCGCTAATGTAGTAGAGAAAGGGACAACGAACGGTATTATTACCGATTTCGACGGAGCGTTTGCATTAAATATAAAGAGCGACGCTATCCTTGTAATCTCTTTTATCGGTTATCAGACGGAAGAAATTCCGATAGACGGAAAAACTTCTTTTAACATTGTTTTAGAAGAAGACTCTAAGATACTGGAAGACGTGGTAGTGATCGGGTATGGTACGGCAAGAAGGTCGGATGTAACCGGTTCTATTGTCTCCATGCGTGGCGACGACCTGCGGGCCGTACAGACAGGGAATATATCATCTGCTTTACAGGGGCGTGTTGCCGGTGTGGATATGTCGCAAACTTCCTCCAAGCCGGGCGCATCCATGCAGATACGTATTCGTGGCACACGTTCGCTCAATGCCAGTAATGATCCGTTGGTTGTGCTGGATGGTATTCCTTTTGCAGGTTCGCTGTCCGACATCAACCCGAATGACATCAAAAGCCTTGATATCCTGAAAGATGCTTCATCTACTGCTATTTATGGTTCGCGTGGAGCAAACGGCGTGATCATGGTAACGACGAATAAAGGATACGCAGAGCAGAAAGCGCAAGTAACTTACAACGGATATTACGGCATTAAGATTGCCGAAGAATATCCGATGATGAGCGGGCTGGAATTGGCTGCCATTCGTAAAGCTGCCGGTAAATACAGCAACGGGATAGATGAATCCGACGATATGAATACCAATTGGCAGGATTTATTCTACCGCGCCGGTAATACCACCAGCCATGATGTAGGCGTTTCCGGCGGGGGCAAGGCGAATAACTACAGTTTCGGATTAGGTTACTATCATGATCAGGGCGTAGTGCCCACACAACAATACAACCGTATCTCGTTGCGCGGTTCTCTTGATCAGGAAGTCGGCAAGAATATAAAGGTAGGATTTGTCACCAACAATACGTATAATATAACCGAAGGCGGAAATATCGGTTTATACGGAACGCTCAGCCTCTCTCCTTTGGCTAATCCGAAGAACGAAGACGGTACATGGAAAAGAACGGTCAAGATGGCGACGGACGAACAATATATTTATCCGCGCGAAGTACTGGAAGGATTAAACGACCTTTGGGTTCAGGAAGACAAAGCGTTCGGTACTTACAATACGGTCTATGGCGAAGTGAAAATACCCGGCGTGGAAGGTTTGAAGTATCGTATCAATCTCGGGTTGAACCTCCGCTATGGTAATGGCGGCGCTTTCAGAGGACAAGGGGTAAACGAAGTAAATCCCAACACCACTTCTTCCGCTTCCATCAGCAATTCAATCACTACCAACTGGGCGATTGAAAACCTGCTGACTTACGACCGGACGTTCGGGAAGCACAAAATCAATGTCGTAGGTATGTATTCTGCCGAGCAGACCACATATAATAAATCGGCCGTTGCGGCAAGAGATATTCCCGCCGGCTATTTCCAGTATTACAATCTGGGGCATGCGGCCGGTGAAATTACGGTCAACCCGGGTAATCAGGCTTACGAACAAAGCGGCCTGATGTCATGGATGGGACGTGCGATGTATTCGTACGACGACAGGTACATGGCGAGCGTGGCTTTCCGCGCCGATGCTTCTTCGCGCTTGGCGCCGGAGCATAAATGGCATACCTATCCTGCCGTATCTCTTGGATGGAACATCTCCAGGGAAGCTTTCTGGGAAGATTATCTTTCCACAGCAGGCCAACTGAAATTACGCGTGGGCTATGGCGAGACTTCCAACCAGTCTGTGGAGCCGTACAAAACGCTCGGCCTTCTGTCCAGCCGTCCGTACAACTTCGGGCCGGACACATATGATACCGGCTACTACGTGTCGGAACTGCCCAACGCCAGCCTGGGCTGGGAATACTCCAGCACGTACAATTTCGGCCTGGACTTCGCATTACTGAACAACCGCATTAGCGGTACGTTAGAATATTATATCCAAAATACCAAAGACGTATTGCTCAGCGTAAGCTTGCCCCAAACGGCCGGCGTAGGCAGTTATATGGCAAATATCGGAGAAACGCAGAATAAAGGATTCGAGCTTTCGCTTAATGGTGCGATCTTAGACAATGTGAACGGCTGGACGTGGAATGCAGGCGTCAACCTTTATTCCAATCGCAACAAACTTGTATCACTTGCTTCGGGCGCTGAACGCGACGAAAACAACTGGTGGTTTGTGGGTCATCCCATTGATGTGATTTATGATTATGAAAAAACAGGATTGTGGCAGGAAAGTGAGAAAGCGGCGATGACTATTGCAGAGCCGGGCGGAAATGCCGGTATGATAAAAGTGAAATATACCGGTGAGTATGACGCCAACGGATTACCTGCGCGCGCAATAGGGCCCGACGACAGGCAGATTATCTCCATGGAACCGAATTTTCAGGGCGGTTTCAATACTCAGGTTGCTTACAGGAATTTTGATTTAAGCGTAGTAGGCTCATTCAAGAGTGGCGGTACGCTCATCAGTACGCTCTATTCTTCCACAGGTTATCTGAACATGATGACCGGACGGCGCGGCAACGTAAAAATAGATTATTGGACGCCGGACAATCCGAATGCCAAATATCCCAAACCGGGTGGAATAGAACAAAGCGACAATCCGAAATATGGCAGTACGCTGGGGTATTTTGATGCATCCTATATGAAAGTACGAACCGTTACGGTAGGTTATAATGTTCCCGGGGAATGGCTGAAACGCTATGCTATAAGCAATCTCCGGCTTTATGCCACCGTGCAGAACCCGTTCGTATTCTTCTCGCCTTATTACGACGAGAGCGGTTGCGACCCCGAACCAAACTCTTACGGTAACGAAAACCAGGCGGTAACTACCAGCCTCAAATCGCGCTTGCTGATTATAGGAACCAACTCGCCCAACTCTACGAATTATCTGGTCGGGCTGAATCTGACATTCTAACCTTTTAAAAAGATATAAGATGAAAAATTTATATATGAGATCAGTCATGGGAGCGGCTCTTTTCTCGCTGTTCCTTACGGGATGCTCCGATATTCTGGACGAACAGCCGCGCAGCAGTTATGACCCCGCTTTCTTCAAGACCGAAACGGGCGTGATGGGTGGATTGACGTCTATGTATGCCCATCTGCGACAGTTTTACGGGCAGTATTACTATGCTGCATGCGAACAACCGACCGACGAATATACTTTCGCATGGAGCGCCGATAATAACTTTAAAGACATCGACCTGACCGAAGGCGTGGGCAACTATGCCGCAAATACGGTACGTTCGGACGCTTTGTGGAACGCGGTGTTTTCTAATATCAATACGGCAAGCGGCGTGATAGAAAACGGCGCCGAGGCGGGAATAGCTGATGCGCTGATAGCCGAAGCCCGTTTTTTCCGCGCTTTCGATTATTTTCAATTAGTGCAGACTTTTGGCGGAGTACCTTTGGATTTGGGATCGGGAGAATTGGCGTTCAATATTACGCCCGTACGTGTTTCCGTGCGTAACACGGTCCCGGAGGTTTACACGAAAGCGATCTTTCCCGACCTGAAGCTGTCGGTGGAGTTGTTGCCCGAAACAGGGCGCGCGACAGGTGGCGTTACCAAGACGCTGGCGCGCCTGATGCTGGGTAAAGCATACCTGACGTATGGATGGTGGCTTGAAAACAAGGGTAATATTCCGACCTATCCCGAATGCCCGCGTACGGATCCTGACGGACATGATGCGGCATGGTATTTCCAGCAGGCGTATGACATTGCGGTGGCAGGTATTGAAAATCCGGGAAATTTCGGGTTATTGGATTATTACTATGATGTTCATCTCGGTTCCAACGACCGTAACAAAGAAGTATTACTCTATGCCGACCATACCGAGAGCAGCGAGTTCTACGACGGACAAAGCCATTCTTATTTCAGCGGCGGAGTGCCGGGTAATCAGATTGTATGGTTCGTGGATTGGAACTATACGCTGATCAGGAGTTCCCGAAAAATGCCGGACGGAACGACAAAGACCGTAGAGTCTGTGCAACGTGAAGCAGCACAGGCGTATGGCCGTCCGTGGAGTTGTATGGCTCCTCCAATCGGCGTGTTCGAGACTACCTTTGCCGATAAGGTCAACGACTCCCGTTATGACGGTACTTTCGTTACAGTGTTCCGTGGCAACTGGACAAAGGGCAGTATCAAAGACGAAACAACCCTGTACAATGCCAACGATATGGAAGTGCATCCGGGCGACGCCATCCTGACGTTCCTTGACGAAGACCCGGCGGATGCAAACAGTATTGACTATACTTCCGCTTCTGCGAAAGCAAGCGAAGTTGCGGCAGGCGTCATGGCAGGCAGAAGCGATTATGTGATTGCCCCGAGCCATATCAGCCGCGGCCGTTATCCTAATCTCTGGAAATTGGGGACATACCGCACAAACAATGCCGGCGGGCTTGGAGAACCGAATGGCGGCATTACCCGTCCTGTCAATATTGCTTATTTCTCGGAATTGTATTTCGTTGCAGCCGAAGCAGCCGTAAAAGGCGCTACGGTAAAAGCAGGCAAGAGCGCAAGGGAGTTGATAAACGTTATCCGCGCCCGTGCAGGAAAGTGGTATTGGGATAATAACGGAAACAAAGAAAAGGTGCAGGACAACAGCGTCGCTATGACAACGGCCACGCCATCGGAAATCACGATTGATTATATCCTTGCCGAACGTAGCCGCGAATACTTCGGCGAAGGTTTGCGTTGGCTCGACTTGGTACGTACGCAGAAGTTGATTGAATACGCCAAAACCTACGAAATAGGCAGCGGAACCAATGACGGCGCTGCTATTGGTACGATGAGCGTACCCGGCGCCCACGCCAGGCGTACGTATACCCGCAAAATCGAAGCGTACCATTACCTGCGTCCTATTCCGACGGGCCAGTTGAATGCTTTGGAAATGACAGACGCAGAGAAGAGCGCCTATCAGAACCCCGGATATTGATTGAAATTATAAAATATAAGATTTCGGACAGGTATTAGCGTAAGCCGCAGGACTTTCTTTTTTTCGCCTGCGGCTTTTACATTTAACGGAGGATAATTACAAATTAAATAATTGCTATATTATGAGAAAATATACATTACCGGGATTACTGTTATTATTTATCATGCTGCCATTACAAGCCCAACAGGGCATGGCTCGGTTACAAAAACAAGAAACGGCTACCCAATTGATAGTAGATAACAAACCCTTCCTTGTACTGGGAGGCGAATTGGGTAATTCTTCCGCTTCGTCTATAGAAAACATTCAACGTATCTTTCCCAAACTGCAACGTATGGGCCTGAACACGGTACTGGTTCCTGCTTATTGGGACTTGCTTGAACCGATAGAGGGGACGTACGATTTTACATTAATAGATAAAGCGATTTATCAGGCCCGCGAAAACCAATTGAAAGTAATCTTTCTATGGTTCGGCGCCTGGAAAAACTCCATGAGTTGTTACGCCCCGTTATGGTTTAAGGAAAACTATAAGAAATATCCCCGCGTACATACGCAAACAGGAAAACCGCTTGAGATAGCAAGCTCGTTTTCAGAAAATGTATATCAGGCGGATAGCCGCGCTTTTTCCCAATTGATGAAACGCATTGCGGCTATCGACAAAGAGGAAGGTACCGTGGTTATGGTACAGATAGAGAATGAAATCGGGATGTTGGAAGATGCCCGCGACTATTCGGCGGATGCGAACAAACGGTTTAACGCACCCGTTCCGGAAACGCTGACGGATTACCTGCAAAAAAACAAACAAACGCTGCACCCGCAAATGCTGGAAAAGTGGAAAACGCAGGGATACCTAACCAAAGGAAACTGGCAGGAAGTATTCGGCGCCGATATTTACACAGACGAAATATTCATGGCATGGTCATATGCGCAATACGTGGAACGGATGGCGCAAGTAGCCCGTTCTATCCATAACGTTCCTCTTTACGTAAATGCAGCCATGAACAGCCGGGGGCGTAAACCGGGGCAATATCCGTCTGCCGGCCCGTTAGCCCATCTTATTGACGTATGGCATTGCGGAGCGCCGGGCGTCGACTTGCTCGCTCCGGATTTATACGACAATGGGTTCACCGACTGGGTAGCGCAATATAAACTGCACAACAACCCCCTGTTTATTCCCGAAATACGACTGGCGGACAACGACGGGGTAAGGGCTTTTTATGTCTTTGGCGAACATGACGCTATAGGCTTCTGCCCGTTCTCTATCGAAGACGCCCCGGATGACCCGCAAAGCCCGCTGATACAAAGCTATGCCAAACTGAATGAACTAATGCCCCTGCTTACCCGCTACCAGGGAAAAGGCGTGATGAACGGATTACTCTTCGACGAAAAGAACAAGGAACGTATCCTCCATCAAGACGACTTGAAAATTACCTGCCGCCACTATTTCACTTTACCATGGGATTCGCGCGCTACCAACGGAAGCGTCTGGCCCGAAGGCGGCGGTATCCTGTTAAAGCTGAATAAAAACGAATATCTGATAGCCGGAAGCGGGATCGTAATAGAGTTCGAACATCGGAACGAAAAGAAAGTTATCCTCGCCCAATGCCTGGGCGAGGATGGTTTTACCTTAAACGGAGAAAATAAGGATCAACAGAAAGCGGAAAAGTGGAGCGGCCTGAGAACCGGCATTGGTTCGGTAGATGAAGTGAGCATTAATGGCGACGGCTCTTTCCGGTATATCCGCCGGCTGAATGGAGACCAGGACCATCAGGGACGCCACGTACGCATCTCGTCCGGACAATTCAGTATTTTACATGTAAAACTATACGAATACAACTAATAATCATACCTCTATGCCAAGTTATAAACTAATTCTTTATTGCCTGCTTGGGCTGTTGTTCGCCGCCCCGCTGCCTGCCGTACAGCCTTTCGTTACAACAGATGGCAGCGGTTTCGTGTGGATAAGTAACGGCGAAAGCCGCCCTGTCCTGATAGATGAGAACGAATATCCGGGCGTACTACGCGCTATAAACAACCTGTGTACGGATGCAGAGAAAGTAACAGGCGTGAAGCCGGTTATCCACACCCGCAGCCAGGCGCCGCGTTACCTCGTCATCGGCTCTATGGAACAAAGCCGATGGATTAAGGGATTAGTCGGGAAAGGGTTGATTAAGGAGCAAGAACTGAAGAATAAAAGGGAAAAGTACCTGATTCAAACCGTCAGGAATCCCATCGCCGGCGTTGAAGAAGCGGTTGTAATAGCCGGAAGCGACAAGCGGGGAACTATCTACGGCGTATATGAGTTCGCCGCGCAAATGGGCGTGTCGCCGTGGTATTACTGGGCGGATGTCCCTGTGCAAAAACGTTCCTCCATCTCCATAAAACCCGGCGTTTATACGGATGGAGAACCTGCCGTGAAATACCGCGGTATCTTCCTGAACGACGAAGCGCCCGCCCTCGCCGGATGGGCCTGTGAGACGTTCGGCGGGCTTAACAGCCGGTTCTATGAGAAAGTATTTGAACTCGTACTTCGCCTGAAAGGAAACTTTATGTGGCCTGCCATGTGGAATAACGCCTTTTATGACGACGATCCGCTGAATGGGCCGTTGGCCAACGAAATGGGCGTCGTGATGGGAACTACCCATCACGAACCGATGGGACAGGCGCAACAAGACTGGAAACGAAGAGGCGCCGGCGCCTGGGATTACAGCCGCAATGGTAAAACGCTCCGCGACTTCTGGGCCGGAGGCATAGAACGGAGTAAAAATTGGGAATCGCTCATCACCGTCGGCATGCGTGGAGACGGTGACGAACCCATGAGCGAACAAGCCAATATCGCCCTGCTGAAAGGCATCGTAAGCGACCAGCGGAAGATTATCGAAAAAGTAACCGCCCGGAAAGCGGAGGAAACGCCCCAGGTATGGGCGCTCTACAAAGAAGTGCAGGATTATTACGACAAAGGCATGCGCGTACCCGACGACGTCACGTTGCTACTATGCGACGATAACTGGGGAAACGTACGCAAACTGCCCGCCCTGACCGACAAACCCCGCAAAGGCGGATACGGCATGTATTACCACTTTGACTATGTAGGCGGCCCGCGCAATTCAAAATGGCTAAACATCACCCAGATACAACGTACCTGGGAACAGATGAACCTGACGTACGAACATGGCGTACGCGAGCTCTGGATTGTAAACGCAGGCGACTTGAAACCGATGGAATACCCTGTCAGCTTCTGGTTTGACATGGCATGGAATCCCAAACGATTCAATGCCGGTAACCTGCTGCAACACACCGAACGGTTTTGCACCCAACAATTCGGAGAAGCATATGCCCGCGAAGCAGCCCGTCTTATCAACCTGTACACTCAATACAACCGGAGGATCACCCCCGAACTGCTGAACGAAAAGACATACAGCCTTTCCAACTACAACGAATGGGAACAGGTAAAAAACGAATACCGGAAGCTAAGCCTCGACGCCCTTACGCTCTATCGCCTGATACCGGAAAGCCGCCGGGATGCGTTCGACCAATTGGTACTCTTCCCGATACAGGCATGCGCCAACCTCTACGAGATGTATTATGCCGTTGCTGCGAACCGCGAGCTGGCCGCACAGGGGAACAGCGAAGCCAACGTATGGGCGCAGAAAGTGAAGGAATGTTTTGAACGCGACTCCCTCCTCACGCATCATTATAATAAAGTAATGAGCGGAGGAAAATGGAACCATATGATGGATCAGACGCATATCGGCTACGCCAACTGGCAACAACCGGAGAAACAGGTGATGCCGCAAGTGCAATTCGTACCCGAACGGCCCGCCGCCGCCCCCGTATTCATAGAACAGGAAGGATACGTCTCCATAGACGCCGAACATTTTACCCGCAGTACGCCGGGTGGAAAAGCGCAATGGACGGTCATCCCCGGCTTGGGGCGCACATTGTCGGGAGTAACGACGTTGCCCTGTACAGAGGCGCCCGATGATACAATGGCATTGGAATACGACATTCGCTTTGCCGCCGCAGGAGAGGCGAAGGTCATTGTACGCCTGTCGGCTACACTCAATTACAACGGACGGGGACTGCGATACGCCATCGGCTTCGATGGGGAAGAGGAACAAATCGTCAACTTCAACGGCCATTACAGGGGCGAACTGGGCCAATGGCAGGCCGAACACGTCATAGACTGTTCAACGAACCACCGGATTGGAAAAGCAGGAAAATGCACCTTACGCTTCCGTGCTCTCGACCCGGGCGTAGTAATACAGAAAATAATGATAGACAGGGGAGGGTTGAAACCTTCTTACCTGGGCGCACCTGAAAGTAAACGCCTGCTGCAGGCAGAAGCAAAGCTGAAGCTGCCCGCCCTGATTTCCGACGGGATGGTGTTGCAACGCGAACAGCCCGTTACCCTTTGGGGCGCGGCAAAGGCAGGCGAAAGCATACAAGTGAAATTCGCGCGGCAGCAGCCGGCCTGTACAACCGTAGCCGACGCACAGGGAAACTGGCGCGTCACCCTCCCCGCCATGAAAGCCGGCGGCCCCTACACCCTGCAAATAAACGGGCTCGAAGTAAAAGACGTATGGGTAGGCGACGTTTGGCTCTGCTCCGGACAGTCGAACATGGAACTGCCGGTAAGCCGGGTGGCCGACCTGTTCCGCGACGAGGTAAAGGCCTACGACAACCCGCAGATACGCTACCTGAAAGTACCTTACGCCTACGACTTTCACAGCCCGCAAAGCGATATACCCCCGGAAGCCTGGAAAGTATTGAACCAAGAGAATGTAATGGGATACGCCGCCTTATGTTATTTCTTTGCCAAAGCGATGTATGAAAAGAACGGCATTCCCATCGGGATAATAAACTCCAGTTGGGGCGGAACGCCTGTGGAAGCATGGATCAGCGAAGAAGGCCTCAAAGACTTCCCCCTATACCTGAACGACAAACGAAGGTATGAAGACGACAATTATGTAGCCCAACTCAGGCAGGCAGAAAGCCGGGGCCAATACCGGTGGGACGTCTCCCTCTATTGCGCCGACGCCGGACTGCACGAACAAACGCCCTGGTATGCCGCCAGCTACGATGATAGCGGCTGGGAGCAAACCGGACTATTCTCCAAAGCCTGGGCAAGCAACGGCCTGAACCCAATCAACGGTTCCCACTGGTTCCGCAAGCAGGTAGAAATATCATCGGCTTGGGAGGGACAGGAAGCCACCCTGCGCCTGGGCTGCATCGTAGACGCCGACTCTGTCTACGTAAACGGAACCTTTGTAGGAACCACTTCGTACCAATACCCTCCACGCATCTACGCCGTCCCGGCAGGCCTGTTGAAAGCGGGGAATAATACGGTAACCATACGCCTCGTCAGCAAAGCCGGCTATCCGCAATTCATAGAAGAAAAGCCCTATAAACTGCTCTGCAATAACGAAGAAATCAACCTGGAAGGCGAATGGAAACATCGCATAGGAACCATCATGCCGCCAAGCCCCCCGCAAACCGGCTTCAACAACAAAGCAGCCGGGCTGTACAACGGTATGATAGCCCCCTTGCTGAACTATACGGTAAAAGGCGTAATCTGGTATCAGGGCGAATCGAATGTTTCGCGCCGCAACGAATACGCCGGGCTGTTGACCGCCCTGATAGCCGACTGGCGCATGAAGTTTAACGCCCCCGAACTTCCTTTCTATATTATAGAACTGGCCGGTTTCCTCGCGCCTGACGATCCGGGCCGCAAGGGATGGGAAGAAATGCAAAAGATACAGCGGCAGGCAGCCGGAGCCAACATCCACGCTAAATTCATCCGTAACAACGATCTGGGAGAATGGAACGACATCCACCCCTTAGATAAGAAAACGCTTGGCTACCGTGTGGCCGAAAGCGTATGGGAAGATTAGTTTAACACATATATACGAATGGCTTATGAATAATAAAAAAATGAACAACCGAAGCGCCGGGGCGTACAATGGTAAGACGCTCTGCTGTCTGCTTATCGCTCTGTTAACAGGCGCCTGTCTGGGCTGTTGCCGGCAACAACCTCCCGCTACGGAATTTTCTTTAAAGCAGGCATTGGGCGATAAGTTCCTCGTAGGCGTTGCTATCAACAGCGAACAGGCTTCGGGGCGCGATACCCGGGCGGTAGCGATCATAAAGCGTCACTTCAATGCGATTGTGCCCGAGAACTGCATGAAGAGCGCCATCATCCATCCCGAAGAAAATCGTTACGACTTCACCCTTGCCGACGAATTTGTACGGTTCGGCGAAGAGAACAACCTCTTCATTACCGGCCATTGTCTGATATGGCATTCCCAGCTCGCCCCCTGGTTTTGCGTGGACGAACAGGGAAACGACGTATCCCCCGGCATCCTGAAGGAACGGATGAAAGAGCATATCCATACCATCGTAGGCCGCTACAAAGGCCGCGTAAAAGGATGGGATGTCGTGAACGAAGCCATCATCGACAACGGCGAATGGCGGCAAACAGCCTTCTACCGGATATTGGGCGAAGAGTTTATCCCCCTCGCCTTCCAGTACGCCCACGAAGCCGACCCCGAAGCGGAACTCTATTACAACGATTACGATATGAGTTTTCAAGGCAGGCGGGAATCGGTGACGAAACTGATAAACGCCCTCAAGGAAAGAGGTATCCGGATAGACGCCGTAGGCATGCAGGGACACCTGGGGATGGATTACCCCGACGTCGGGGAATTTGAAAAAAGCCTCCTTGCCTTCGCCGCTACAGGCGTAAAAGTAATGATTACCGAATGGGATATGAGCGCCTTGCCCACAGTAAAACAGGGAGCCAACGTATCCGACACGGCGGCTTACCGGCAAATGCTGAACCCCTATCCGGAAGGCCTGCCCGACAGCGTATCAAGCGCATGGAACAACCGGATGAGAGCCTTCCTCAATCTGTTTATCAGGCATGCCGATGTAATCGCCCGCGTAACTGCCTGGGGCGTATCCGACGGCGATTCGTGGAAAAACAATTGGCCGGCGAGAGGCCGTCGCGACTATCCGCTTCTCTTCGACCGCAACTATCAACTCAAGCCGTTTCTAAAAGAAATGAGATACGTAGTTCCGGGAGATTATATGGCAGACCCCGCCGTACGCGTGTTTAACAATAAGCTATACATCTATCCTTCTCACGACTGGGAAAGCGGCGTCCCCGAAAACGATAACGGCGACCACTTCAACATGAAGGACTACCATGCGTTTTCAACCGATGATGTGATGCGGGGGGAAATCAAAGACCACGGCGTAGTATTGACCGTAGAAGACGTCCCTTGGGCAGGACGGCAATTATGGGATAACGACGTTGCCCGGAAAGACGGTACGTACTACCTCTACTTCTCCATGAAAGACAGGAACGACGTCTTCCATATCGGAGTAGCCGTAAGCGATCGCCCCGAAGGCCCGTTCGTCCCCCAACCTGATCCGATAAAAGGCAGTTACAGCATCGACCCCGCTGTGCTGGACGATGGAGACGGCAATTACTATATGTACTTCGGCGGCCTTTGGGGCGGACAGTTGCAACGCTATCGCGACAATAAAGCGCTGGAATGTGCCGCCTTCCCGGAGGATAACGAACCGGCCCTGCCTTCAAGGGTGGTAAAGCTCGCCCCCGGCATGCTCGAATTTGCCGAAGAACCGAGGCCGGTAGTCATTCTGGACGAAAGCGGCCTGCCGGTACGGGCAGGCGACAACCGGCGCCGTTTCTTCGAGGCAAGCTGGATGCATAAGTATAACGGGAAGTACTATTTTTCGTACTCCACCGGTGACACGCACCGCTTATGCTATGCCACCGGCGACAATCCTTACGGCCCGTTTACTTATCAGGGCGTTATTCTGACTCCGGTATCGGGATGGACTACCCACCATGCCATTGTAGAATATCAAGATAAATGGTATTTATTCCATCATGATTGCGTACCTTCGGGCGGGAAAACGTGGTTGCGTAGCCTTAAAGTATGCGAACTTGAATACGGCCCGGAAGGCCATATCATTACAATTGACGGAGGAGGGGAGTGAAACGACTGTTGTTTATTTGCATTATGATTGCTTCTGTATGGTGGAATAAGCTTGCCGCCACAGAAGACGTTATGCCCGGACATACGCCCGTTTTAACGCTTGCGTACAAAGAGTTGCAAGAAGGGTGGGACGGGCCTCCGGTTACTCTTGCCCTGAAGAAAGACAGACAGTTGAAGGAAGACGGCTTCACGATACATTCGGAGCAGGGGCGGGTAGCGATCGGCTCTCCGGGCGAAACCGGCCTGCTTTATGGCGTGTATCATCTGTTACGTCTGCAATCCGCCGGCGCTGATACCGATTCGTTGCAGGTAAAAGAAAACCCGCTGTACGACCTCCGCATACTCAATCATTGGGACAATCCCGACGGGACCGTAGAGCGGGGCTATGCCGGACGTTCTCTCTGGAATTGGGAGGAGTTGCCTTCCGTCCTCTCGGAGCGATATAGCGAATACGCCCGCATCAACGCGTCCATTGGTATCAACGGTACGGTATTGAATAACGTAAATGCATCCTCCGCGACGCTGGCGATTGAGCATCTGGAAAAGGTAAAAGCGTTGGCCGGAGTGTTCCGTCCTTATGGCATACGCGTTTACCTTTCCGTAAACTTTGCATCCCCCATACAGTTGGGCGGGCTATCCACAGCCGACCCGCTGGATAAAGAGGTCGTAAACTGGTGGCGGCAGAAAGTGAAAGAGATATACCGCCTCATTCCCGACTTCGGAGGTTTTCTGGTAAAAGCCAATTCGGAAGGACAACCCGGCCCCTGCGACTTCGGGCGTACCCATGCCGACGGAGCAAATATGTTGGCCGATGCGCTGGAACCGTATAAAGGTATCGTTATGTGGCGCGCCTTCGTCTACAACCCGACGGATACCGACCGCGCCAAACAAGCGTACCAGGAGTTTCAACCTCTCGACGGGCAGTTTCGAGACAACGTAATCGTCCAAATAAAGAACGGGCCGGTGGACTTTCAGCCTCGCGAACCTTACAGCCCGTTGTTCGGAGCCATGCCGCATACCGGGCAGATGGTTGAATTTCAAATCACGCAGGAGTATCTGGGCTTTTCCAACCACCTCGTTTATCTGGCTCCCATGTGGAAAGAGTTTTTCAGCTTCGTACCGCCTGCCTCTTTAAAAGCGATGGCCGGAGTTGCCAATACAGGGACGGACGCGAATTGGTGCGGCCATCCCTTCGCCCGGGCAAACTGGTACGCATTCGGGCGACTGGCCTGGAATCCTTCCCTGAGTTCCGAAGAAATAGCCGGCGAATGGCTAAAGCAGACTTTTACACAAGATACAACATTCGTATTGCCCATCCGCGAAATGATGATGGAAAGCCATGAGGCGGCCGTAAACTACATGATGCCTTTAGGGCTGCATCACCTCTTTGCCTGGGGGCATCATTACGGCCCGGAACCCTGGTGCGAGATTCCCGGAGCCCGCGCCGACTGGCTGCCTTCCTACTATCATAAAGCCGATAAAACGGGAATCGGATTCGACCGGAGCCGCGCCGGAAGCGCTGCCGTAGCCCAATATCCCGCCGGTTTAGCCCGGCAATATGACGATATTCAGTCGTGCCCCGACGCGTATTTGCTCTGGTTCCATCACGTGCCGTGGGGCCACACGATGAAAAGCGGGCGTACCTTATGGGATGAGTTATGCTATGCCTACGACCGTGGCGTACGACAGGTAAGGGCATTCCAACAACTTTGGGACAGCATGGAAAAACAGGTAGACCCCCAACTGTTTAAAGACGTACAGGCCCGGCTCAGTATCCAGGTACGCGACGCCGTTTGGTGGAAAGACGCTTGTTTGCTCTACTTTCAGGAATTTGCCGGAAGGCCGGTTCCTTATGATATAGAGCGCCCCATTCACAGCCTGGAAGCCTTGAAAAAGGTACGCTTGCCTATCGGCAATTACGAATGCCCTTCGGAAGAATTATTAAATAAAAACAGATAACTAAGCAGTATTTATAATGGAAAAAACGTGGAGATGGTTTGGGAGGAAAGATAAAATTACCCTCGATATGTTGCGTCAAATCGGCGTGGAGGGTATCGTTACGGCCCTGCACGACGTCCCCAACGGAGCGGTTTGGACGGAAGAAGCCATCAGCGACCTGAAGCGCTTTATTGAATCGTACGGGCTCCGGTGGTCGGTAGTAGAAAGCCTGCCCGTAAGCGAAGCTATCAAATACGGCGGAACGGAACGCGCCCGGTTGATTGAGAATTACAAAACCAGCCTGGCAAACTTAGGCAAGTGCGGGATAAAAACCGTCTGTTACAACTTTATGCCGGTCATCGACTGGATACGCACAGACTTGCGGCATCCCCGGGCGGATGGTACTTCTTCCCTTTATTTCGACTATGCCCGCTTTGCCTATTTCGATTTGCGCATCCTCGGACGCGCGGGAGCCGGAAAAGACTATCCCGCCGATATACTTGCCAAAGCGGCGGAACTTGATACCACGATTACCGAATCCGAAAAAGAGGAACTGATCGATACGATCATTGTAAAAACACAAGGATTCGTCAATGGCAATATAAAAGAAGGGGATAAGGATCCCGTCCTGTTGTTCAAGCGGCTGCTGGCATTATACGAAGGCATGGACAGAGATGCGTTGCGGGAAAACATGCGTTGTTTCCTTACCGCCATCATGCCGGTATGTGAAGCATACGACGTAAACATGTGCGTGCATCCTGACGACCCTCCTTTCCAGGTATTGGGCCTTCCCCGCATTGTCGCTAACGAAGAAGACGTCGCCTGGCTGCTGAACGCCGTAGACAACCCGCACAACGGGCTTACTTTCTGTGCCGGTTCTCTGAGCGCCGGAGAACATAACGATACCCGCGAGTTGGCAAAGAAGTTTGCCGGGCGTACCCATTTCGTCCACCTGCGCAGTACGGAAGCCATGCCGGGCGGGAATTTTATCGAAAGCTCCCATCTGGAAGGGCGCGGGCATCTTATCGACCTTATCCGGACATTCGAGAGGGAAAACCCCGGGCTGCCCATGCGCGTAGACCATGGGCGTATGATGCTGGGCGACGAAGATAAAGGGTATAACCCCGGCTACTCGTTTCACGGGCGTATGCTGGCGCTGGCGCAGGTAGAGGGCATGATGGCCGTCGTTAACGATGAGCTTAAACGGCAATTATTTTGAACGAAAGATAGATTACTGAAATTATTAAAAAGGGAATTATCATGAATGAACAATTCAGTATCGCAGGCAAAGTAGCAGTCATTACCGGCGCCGGAGGCGTGCTGGGCGGCAGTATCGCCAAATGTTTCATGCAGCAGGGAGCCAAAGTGGTTGCCGTTGATATCCGCCGGGAACAATTAGACAAACGGGTGGAAGAACTCAAAGCCTATGGGGAAGACGTGATCGGCATTGCAGGAAACGTACTCGACGTCGCGAGCCTGGAACAACTTGCCGGAGAGATTGTAGCCCGCTGGAAGCGTATCGACGTCCTGCTCAACATTGCCGGCGGTAATATGCCGGGCGCCACCCTTGCCCCCGAACAGGCTTTCTTTGATATGGACGTCTCCTGCTGGGAGAAAGTAACGAACCTGAATATGAACGGGACGGTGTATCCTTCCC
>JAITRG010000267.1 GCA_031288515.1 Tannerellaceae bacterium | reverse complement strand
AGGTATTGCATAATCTCTATCGGGGAGGTGTTACTTAACCCGGCGGCTATAAGCAGTTGCGCCCCATACGGAATGATTCCCTGAACCACGCAGGAAAATATATCCAGGATACTGGCGCTTCTGCGTGGGTCTACCTGAAACTTATCGGCAATATCTTTCGCTATCGGCCCCGACATGATAAGCGCTATGGTATTATTTGCCGTACACAGATCGGCAAAGCTTACCAGGCCGGCAATACTCGCCTCGGCTCCTTTCGGCGAACGGATATGGGAGGTTAGCTGAAGGATTATCCAGTCTATCCCGCCGTTATAACGTATCATTTCCAGCATGCCTCCGGCCAGTAAGGTAACGATAATCAATTCGCCCATATCAATAATACCTTCTCCCATAGCGGCGTTCCATCCCCAGATGTCGAAGCTGCCGGAAAGCAAACCGGTAATTCCCGCTATAAGGATACCTGTGAATAAAACGACCATTACGTTAACGCCCAGAACGGCCGTTATCAATACTACTAAATAAGGCGTTACCTTTGCCCATTCTATCTCTTCGGGTACGTAAGCGGCGCTGGTTCCATGACCGGCGACTGTATACGCAATACCTGTAATAACGGCAACAGGAAGCGCAATATAGATGTTGATTTTAAATTTATCAGACATTTGGCAGCCCTGCGTACGGGTAGCAACAATGGTGGTGTCTGAGATAAAAGAAAGGTTATCGCCAAACATGGCTCCACTGACAACGACGCCCAGCATCAATGCTTCCGGGATACCGGTCCTGGCTGCTATTCCGACGGCAACCGGAGCCAATGCGACAATCGTCCCCACAGAAGTCCCTACGGAGATAGAGATAAAGCAGGCAGCTATGAATATGCCCGCCGCCAACAGGTTTCCCGGAAGGACAGATATCGTAAGATTTACCGTAGCATCTACGGCGCCCATTGATTTTGACGTCTGGGCAAAAGCGCCGGCCAGGATGAATATCAATACCATTAGCATAATATTACTGTTGGCGGCGCCCCGGCAGAATTGTTCAATCCGGTTAGTTAATTTACCTCCCTTCGACAGGGCGACGGCTACTACCGAAGCAATCACAAATGCCACGGTAATGGGCATTTTATAAAAGTCGCCGGCGATGATGGAAACCGCCAGGTAAACAAGCAGGAAAACAACCAGCGGAAGCAACGCCCAGGGGTTGGGAGAATGATTCACAGGCAGATTGGTATCGTTCAAACGGGTTGACATCTTTGCGTTTAGAATGAGAAGCGGAGCGCTATACGAATACCGTCTTTTTTAATGTTGGGATTATCCAGGTAGCTCAGCCGGCGGTAATAGTCGATACGCAAAATCTTAAAGATATTTTCCAGTCCGGCGCTGACTTCCATATAGGGTTTATTGCCCAGCCCCATCGTTCCTTCGGGAAAAAGGAATAACCGGTTGTTCAGGGCGGGGTTGTTCTTATCAGACAGGCTTCCGTATATGCCGTTGAATGATAATACTTCGCGGAACTTGAACCAGCGCACGCCCGGAATCCGGTTCAGCAACCAACCTTTCAAATAATAAGTAACATTGAGCGAAACGTATTGGTCGGCCATAAACTCCAGCGCCCGCATCATGTGAAACGCTTCCGGCTGTATGGTAACAGACTGGTTGGTATTAGGGAGCGCCAATAAGGGAAAAGGCGCTTTATCCCACACCTTGCCCGCTTTGAAATGGGTATCCAAATGTCCGAAAGACGAAAGCCAGATGCGTTTTTCAACGCTTAGCTCCGTATGATTGTAATTGTAATCGCTCCGTAAAATACCTTTCAAACCGGTCTGGTGCGACAATTTGAAGACAGGAGCGTCTTTCGATAAATTAAAAGGCGACTTCTTTCCGGAACGGCCTCCATAGGCGCGTTCTCCGGGAGCAAAACGGAGCTGAACGCCCAATTCCGATGAAACGATGCTTTTCCAATTCTGTTCGTTTCCCTTGTCGTCTTTATAGATATATTTGAGCGTTCCGGCGGCTTCTTCGCTTTGATGGCGGGCCCATGTTTTGAAGGTAAGCCCGTTCAGCCATTCTTTTTCATATTGGAGCAAGTACTTGCGTACGTAGTTCATTTTCGTTACCGGCTCTCCCACTTTCCACATTACAAACATATTATCCTTACTGGTAAAAAGGAAATCCTGTCCGGGGGTATACACGTCGTACTCATGCGTAAATGAAAGGTTATTAACCGGGTTTTCGCCCTCGTGATAGTCTTTTTTGTTAAAACTATAGGTAAGCCGTGCATTGTATTTGAATTTACGGTCGTCCATACCGTAAGCAAGGTAGCCGCTGGCAAATATGTGCGGGTTCAGGTTTGCCGTCGTCATGCCTCCTACGCGCAGGCGGAAGCCTTCCAGGTGGTTGGCGCTGAAAACAGTATTCATCGGCCCTATATCAAACAGGTTCGACTCGCGGTTACGCCCTGTTTGTATGTGCCCGGAGATAAGGATTTCCGCCGTTTTTATGATTGCATTTATCGCCGGTATTTTACGAAGCTCGTCCAGCAACTCGTTCAGGATGCTTTCTTTTTCGTTCAGCGGGATATGGCGGTTTCTGATCCAGAACGAATCGGTCTGGGCCGTTGCTTTGGGCAGGAAATGCAAAGGCCCCATCAGGCCAAAGACCGAATCGCGGTTTGCCACATCAAAACTGTATCCCTGGTAGGTTCGCAGTTGATGCGCGTATAGCTGTTGGCCTTGGCTGAAGAGATAGAAGTTGATATACGTATTTTCGGTATCAAGCGCCCAGGTACTATCGGGCATGCGTTTAAACTCCTGATCGATGCGGAGCCTGTCTACAAAATTAAGGTTGATATGCTGCGGTATATTCAGCAGAGCTTTCTTGACGGAGTATTTGCCGTCTAACGTAATATACAGCCGGCCTGTAAAACCGTAACTCTGGCTGTTTACCGGCACAAAAGCCAAATCCACGCACCGGTCGCCCGATACGTCAATCGTATCCATAATATAATACTTATAATACGAAACGGCCAGCGCCGATGATAGCGGACTGACAAACCGGTTGAGCAGGATATTAATATCATTATCAAAAAGGTTGATTCCCTGGAATATCTCTTCCAGGTTCGAGGTAATGCCTCCCTCGTCTGCCGACTGGTCGATGCCTTCTGTTTGCTTGCCTTTTACAATTATTTTTTGCGTTTTAGGGCTTTTCCTGTAATAGATATCGGAAATCGCTTCGCGCACGGACAGGGTAAGAATCGGTTTTCCCGAAAACTCGGACGTATCGATATAGTTTTTTATGAAGTTCAGTTTCTTCATAAATTTATTTTTCTCGAAGTCGGGGTTAAAATTATCCAGCGACATGGCTAATTTCTCGTAACGTTCCACCCGGTATTCATCCTTCGATTCGATACGGTTTTCGTTTTTATGTTCGATTACCTTTCTTATCAGCTCCACGGCGGGGTTATCCTTCCGCGAGTAATGCTCCCGCTTGGGCTTGATAAGTACTTCCGCTATTTCAAATGAAGTGGGGCGTATCCGGATGTCGAGGGCGTCGTTTTTTCTTCCCGGGTTCAGTTCGATTATTTTCGTATCGTATCCTAAGGATGAAACGACGAGTTTGGCGAAACCCTGATCGTTTTGTAACGTAAACCGCCCCAGGTCGTCAGTCATAGCGCCGATGACGGACTTTTCAAAAATAACAGATACAAAAGAAAGCGGCTCTCCCGTTATGGAATCGCGTACAACGCCCGAAGCTGAAGTAATACTTTGTGCATGAAGGAACGTTGTTCCTCCAATAAAAAGCGACAAAAACAATAGTGAAATATGATTGACAATCTTTTGCATTTAAAACCTATCAATGAAATATACCGGGTACAAAAGTAGTATATTTTAAAGATTCTCCCACCATTCGCCGCTTATTTCTTTTCGCGACTTCCTGTAATGCCGTACAGAAACCGACTGATACATAAGTGAAACTGCCTGATACACAAATAAAATCACTCAATACAAAAGTGCGATCGCATGGATAACAGGGAGGCTTTTTATACGTCATTTTGCTTTGCTGCGGTTTTTTTATGAGAATAGGTTTAAAAAAGGATATTGTTATCATTTTTAGCTTATTTTTGCATCGTATAGCATTGAACTTTTTAATCCGTTAGTAACAAATGAATGAAAGTATCCTGAACGGGCTGTTGAACCTGTTTGCCGTATTTGCTTCTGTTGTGAAAATAGAAAACAGCCAGGCTGTCAGGGCTGTTCATTCTTACCTTTCCAGCCACTTCGGGGTGCGTTCGCATGATGAATACATTAAATTATATACGGAACTAAGGAGTATATACGACGATTCGGAATTTGCTATCGACAAAGAACAGGTCGTTATAAAGATATGCGAGCAGATGAAAATTCAGCTCACGTCTGAAGAACAATTACTTCTGCTGATACGTTTTGTTGAGTTTGCCTGCAATAACAGTGATGAGTCAGACAGGCATCTGAAATTGTTTCGCCTGGTAGCCGATATATTCTCCGTTCCGCCTGACGAGTTCGACAATATATCCGCTTTCGTCCTCGGCGCTCCATCCCCCCATATACTTACTGTAAGCAGCGGGGCGAAAGAAGGCGATAACCATATCGTTCGCGAAGGTATGGAAGGCTATATCCGCGTATGGCTCATCAAGCGGTTTGAACGGTATATCTTTACCTATAAAGGGATTGGTTCCGTGTTTGTAAACGACATTTCCGTTACTTCGGATATTTTCTATACCTGGCAGCATAGCAGCGTGGTGAAAGGGCCGCTTTTCCTGCCGGTATATTATAGCGATTTGGAAGCCGTTTTTACGAAAGACAAGCGCACAGAGATTGTCAGTCTGTGCGGGCGTGACGTTGATTTTACGTTTAAAAAGAGTTCCAACGGAATTCATGATTTCTCTTTCGACCTGAAATCAGGGCAGTTAGTTGCCATCATGGGAGGAAGCGGCGTTGGCAAATCTACCTTGCTCGGCCTTATGAACGGGAATATACACCCGGATAAAGGGACAATCACCGTCAACGGATACCCCGTTAGCTCTCCCGAAGCCAAGCAACTGATAGGATTCGTACCGCAGGATGATTTACTGATAGAAGAACTGACCGTTTATCAAAACCTGCTGTTCACCGCCCGCCTTTGTTTCGCCCGCCTTTCGCATGAAGAAATAGAAGAACGCGTTACGAATGTGTTAACAGGCCTGGGGCTGGCAGATATCCGAGACCTGCAAGTAGGTTCGCCTGTTCGCAAAACGATTAGCGGCGGGCAACGGAAGCGGCTCAATATCGCCCTGGAACTTATCCGTGAACCGGCGCTCCTTTATCTCGACGAACCTACGTCGGGGCTGTCTTCTTCCGATTCGGAAAAGGTAATGATCCTCCTGAAAGAGCAAACGCACCGCGGGCGCCTGATTGTAGTCAATATACACCAGCCTTCGTCCGATATCTATAAGCTGTTCGACAGGTTATGGCTTTTGGATAAAGGCGGCTATCCCATTTACGACGGTAATCCGATAGAAGCCGTCACCTACTTCAAACAGGCCGCCAAATATACCGACCAGGACATCAGCGTTTGCAGCGCCTGCGGAAACGTAAACCCCGAATTAATGCTGAATATCATCGATTCAAAAAAGGTAGACGATTCGGGAAACCAAACCGGTATACGCAAATTCACCCCCGGGGAATGGCACGAAATGTACCTGAACCGGCGTCCGGCATTCAAACAGGTGAAAAAAGAAACGCTGCCGGATAACAAACAACAAAAACCTTCGCGCTTCAAACAATTCCTGATCTTTACCGAGCGGAACGTACGCGCCAAGGCCACTAACTGGCAATATCTTATCATAGCGCTGCTGGAAGCGCCTTTACTTGCGTTAATCGTTGCGCTTCTTACGAAATTTGCCGATGAAGGAACCTATACGCTGCTGGGGAATAAGAACTTCGTTTCTTATATCTTTATGTCTGTTATCGTAGCTACATTTATCGGGCTGAGTATTAGTGCGGAAGAGATTATAAAAGACCGTACGGCGCTGAAGCGTGAACGTTTCCTGCGCTTAAGCCGGGGCAGCTATCTCAGTTCCAAAACAGTCTGTCTGTTCCTGTTGTCGGGCATTCAAACGCTCCTGTTTATCTGGATAGGAAACAGGATAACCGGCGTTGGCAAAGAGATGTTTTTAACCTGGTGGAGCATCTTGTGGGCTACGGCTTTTTTAGCCAATCTTACCGGCCTTTGGCTGTCGCAAACATTAAGTTCCATTGTAGCCATCTATATTACGATACCCTTATTACTCATACCGCAAATCCTTCTTTGCGGCGCAGTAATCAAGTTTGAAGACCTGAATACCGGAGGAGGAACCTCCGATAAGAATGTAGCGCCTCTGATTGGCGAAGTAATTCCTTCGCGCTGGGCTTTTGAAGCTTTAATGGTAGAGCAATTCAGGAATAACGCCTATAATAAACATTTTTTTCCTGTCGAGAAAGAAAAGTTCCTTGCCCAATATTATAAGGATATACATCTGGAACGGGTCCGCAGCCTGGTCGAACGATACGCAGACGGCGACCTGTCATTGAAACAAACAATAGGCAACGAAATACCCATATTAAGCCGGGTCGCCCGGATAAATCCCCCCGCCGGAGGAGAACCGTATACCGCCTGGCTGAACAAAGCAGATTCGGCGCTGAAAGTAAGGGCGCGCAATTTTACCGCTCTACTGGATAAAACCCTTGAAAACATTATCCATGAAAAAGGAGGCGAATGGCTGAATACGCTTAAAAAGAATCATCACAACGCCGCTATTGAAGAGTTAGTGACGGGCGCTGCCCCCAGGCGTTTTTACAGGGAAAGCGCCAGCCGTATCTGGCCGAAAGTAGGCCAGGTCTATGTCGAGCCCGATAATCAATGGGGAAGAGCCGCCTTTTACAGCCACGAAAAGAATATCGGGGGGAATTACATTCCTACCTGTTATTTTAATTTATTGGTACTCGGTTTTTTTGCTGTTTTAGTTATAATAACTATATTCGCAGAGTTTCCCGGAAGGTATTTTAAGGAACGGAATGACTATTAAAAATATAAATTACAAACATTGAACATCATGAAAAAAAGTATTATCAGCCTGATTACCCTTACGGCATTTATCTTCGGCCTCTCTTCGTGCGGAGGAAAGAAAACGAAAGATGAAGCAACCGAAGAAGCCGCCGTTATTGCCGGAAATATCCCCAGGAGCCTGCTGACGGAAGAGGTAAAAGCGGAAACCGTACAACTACTGAAAGATATGCCGTCGTCGGAAATACCTTACCGCGTGGCCACCGGCGAAGTATCCATCGGCGTAGGAGACACACAATTTATGCTTCCCGCTTCGAAAGCTTCGGAACTTACTTCCGCTTCGCAAAAAGCGCGTGCCTGCGGAATCTATTTGGCCGACTATAGCGTATTAAAAGCCATGGGACAAAACACGGCGGAACTTGAAACGGTACTGACAAAATTAACCTCCGACCTTAATATAACATTTGTAATGGCTATCCTGAACGAATCGGCTCCCGAAAATGCCTCCAGGGAAGAATTTGCCCAATTTCTCCAAAACAGGGAAGACCAGATTCTGCAGGAAATGATCAACAATGATAAAATAGACGTACAGATAGAAATGTTGAGTGGCATTGCCGCCGAGACAGCTTGCGTATACGCCAATCCTTCGTTGGTGGTAAAAGGGGATGCAACCACAGCCGGTTTGTCTGACAACCTGATGAAACGCCTGGAAACGCTAAATGAAATCACAGCCGACTTAACCGTTTATTACCCTGATTTGAAAGAATCAGGCGAGACAATCAACCCGCTTAAAGACAAGATCGTTTCTATTCAAACAGCCAGAAGCGCAAATGCAGAAATAATGGCCATCCGTGATGCGTTATTAAAATAAAAGACGTCATATACGCTTTATACAGCCAAAAAAAAGGATGCTTTTACCGGCATCCTTTTTTGCAAGTTACTTTTTATAGCGCTTCATTGCTTTTTATAGTACGTCATTGCTTCGGGCAAGTATTTCTGCAGTTCCGCAATACGGTTGGCGTCATTGGGATGAGTACTCATTATTTCAGGTATGCCGCCGCTTTTCCCCTGTGCCATTTTCTGCCAGAATGTAATAGCAGCCTGAGGATTATACCCGGCAATAGACATAAAGATCAATCCCATATGGTCTGCCTCGTATTCATGTTTGCGCGAATAAGGAAGCATTACGCCATATTGAGTCCCCAAGCCATACACCGTCCCCGCTATACTCTGCACCGCCTGGGATTTATTGCTGATAGCCGTTCCCAAAACGGCCGCTCCGTATTCCGTCATCAACTGCTGGCTCATCCGTTCATTCGCATGTTTCGCTACGGCATGCGCTACCTCATGCCCCATTACTGCGCTCAATTCGTCGTCTGAAGAAATATAATTCATAATTCCCTCATAAACCACGATTTTCCCTCCCGGCATACAAAATGCGTTAACATCCGCGCTTTGCACTAAATTAAATTCCCAGGAGAAATTTTTGATTTCCGCTTCCAATCCATTCGATTTCAGATACGTTTCGGTTGCTGCCGCAATCTTTTTCCCTACTCTCACAACCTGGTTTGCCATTGTCTGGCTGGCAGAAAGCTTAGCCGATTTTATATAATCGTTATACTGCGTAAGGCTGGCCGTTAACACTTCCTGATCGCCAACCAGCAATACCTGCTTTCTCCCGGTCAGGGGAACGCTTCCACAACTGCTTAATAGTAAAAGGGTAATAATAAATAAACCAAATAACCTTCTCATATCGCTTTCTCTTTTTAACGTTAAAAATGTTTCACAAACATAAGCATCTTTTTTGCAATACAGCAAAAAAGCAACTTATTTTTTTAAGGAGCCGGAGCCGTTAAGCGGCAAACCTTATGCCTTCGCCCTGACAGGCATGGGCTGTTTATACGTATCATGGAAAAAGGTTTACCGGATCCCGGGAATCTGACAGATTTGCAGTTTCCACGCTTTTTATGTTTATTTATATGTCCGGCCGGAAGGAGCAGGGCGTGCCCCTCCCTCCGGTCGGGTCGGGCTATCCGCTACAAGTCCTCGCTCGCCTCCGGCTCCCTCCGGGCTTTCCGCTTCTATCTCGCGTAGCGCGGCGCTCTTCCCCACGCGGCGCCCCGCCCCCCATGGCTTAACGGAACGGCATGGCATTAAAACTTCAATCCGTTGATGACAGCGCCGCGCAAAACCTTGCCGCGCGAAGTATAAAAACAACATGCGCCTCCACGCAGGAACACGTATACCGGAGAACATGAAGCGGCCGGCAAAAAGCGCGGCGGGCTTTACCGCAGGTTCCGCCGCGCCGTGAAAGGTTCGCCGCCGCCAGACAGAAAGCCGCCCGCCCGGCGCTGCAATTTGCTGCAAGGATACAGAAAGCCCGTTTTGAACGGAAACAGCGTCGCCGAAAGGTTTTGCGCAGCGCCGTCATCGCCGAATCGCTCGCCATCTGCCATCTGCCGCAAGGCCCGCGTGGCAACGCGCCGTATAACTTCGTGCCGGCCCGTAACGAAGCGCCGCGCAAATACCGCGCCATTCCGCCGCCGCGTGCCCCGCCCCGGAAAACAGGAAACCGACAAGCCGAAACCCTGATTCTCCAGGGCATAAATAAAAGACAGACCCTTTTGTCCGGGCAGGAGCAGGGAACCCCGTCTTTTATTTACGCCCCACGCAAATTCCGCGAAGCCCAAAACAGAAAATTGGGTACTTGCGTAAATTCCGCAAATCCCAAAACGGCAAAATCGGTACTTGCGTAAATTCCGCAAAGCCCAAAACAGAAAATTTCGGTCTCCGCGCAAATTCCGCGCCGCTCAAAACAAAAATTCCCCGCCCCGCAATCATGCGAAGGGCAAAACAGAAATTCTCTCAAGGGCGAAACAGTTTCATTTTGCCTTTGCTGAAACGGGCAGGCGGTAAAAAGTTTGTTTTGCCTCTGCCGGCGGGTTACGACCCGGGTTGCGCCGGTTGATAAAGAAATTAATGCGTTAAGGCGGAATTATTTTCCGAATGCATTAACTTTGTACGGTTTAGTACTAACTTATTTACTTATAATTTATATCATGAAAACATGTCGCTTTACGGCTATGGCTATGACAGCCTTTTTCTTTTTGTCAGTACCGGGACAGTCTGCCCGGGCTGATGCGGGTGATTTCGATCCTGTGGAGTACGTAAATCCGCTGATGGGTGCCCAGTCTGCGTTTGAACTTTCTGCCGGCAATACTTATCCGGCTGTTGCGCGTCCCTGGGGGATGAACTTCTGGACGCCGCAGACCGGTAAAATGGGGAATGGCTGGGCCTATGTGTATACCGCGAACAGGATACGCGGGTTTAAACAGACGCACCAGCCCAGCCCGTGGATAAATGATTACGGGCAGTTCGCCCTTATGCCGGTAACGGGGAAGCTGGTGTTTGACGAAGAACAGCGCGCCAGCTGGTTTTCGCACAAGGGAGAAATCGCCAGGCCCTATTATTATAAGGTATATCTGGCCGATTATGATGTGGTGGCGGAAATTACGCCAACCGAACGGGCGGCAATGTTTCGCTTTACTTTCCCGGAGACGGACGACGCCTTCATCGTGGCCGACGCTTTCGACAGAGGCTCCTCTATCAGGGTTATCCCCGAAAAGAACAGGATTACCGGCTATACTACCCGCAACAGCGGCGGCGTCCCGGCTAATTTCAGGAATTATTTTGTAATCGAGTTTGACAAGCCTTTTACGTATCACGCAGTGTTTGCCGACGGCATTTTAAATGAAAGCATAAAGGAAAAGACCGCAGGACACACCGGCGCCGTTATCGGTTTTAAGACGAAAAAGGGAGAAACGGTGCACGCCAGGGTGGCTTCCTCTTTCATTAGCCCCGAACAGGCCGAGCTGAACCTGAACGAATTGGGCGGCAACAGCTTCGACGCCCTGGTGGCCGAAGGAAAAGCGGCCTGGAACGACGTGCTGGGGAAAATAAAAGTGGAAGGAGGCTCCCTCGATCAATACCGCACCTTCTACTCCTGCCTGTACCGTTCGACGTTATTCCCGCGTAAGTTATACGAAATAGACGCCGCCGGCAATATCATCCATTACAGCCCCTATAACGGGGAAACGCTTCCCGGATATATGTTTACGGATACCGGCTTCTGGGATACGTTCCGTTGCCTGTTCCCCTTCCTTAACCTGATGTATCCGTCGATGAACAGGGAGATACAGGAAGGATTAATCAATGCGTACCGGGAGAGCGGCTTCTTCCCCGAATGGGCCAGCCCCGGACACCGCGATTGCATGGTAGGGAATAATTCGGCTTCCATCCTGGTAGACGCTTATATGAAAGGCGTGAAAGTAGACGACCTCGAGACATTGTATAAAGGCCTGCTGCACGGCACGGAAAACGTACACCCGGCGGTTCGCTCTACCGGGCGTTTGGGGCATGAATATTATAACAGGCTGGGATACGTTCCCTGCGATGCGAGAATCAGGGAAAGCGCCGCCCGTACGCTCGAATACGCTTACGACGACTGGTGTATCTATACGGTTGCCAAAGCGCTGAAACGCCCTGGAAAAGAAATTGACCTGTTCGCCAAACGGGCGCTGAACTACAAAAACCTGTTTGACGGGGAAACAAAACTGATGCGCGGCAGGAATGAAGACGGCAGCTTCCAGTCTCCCTTCTCGCCCCTAAAATGGGGCGACGCCTTTACGGAAGGAAACAGTTGGCATTATACCTGGTCGGTATTTCACGACCCCCAGGGGCTTATCGATTTAATGGGAGGCAAGGCTGCTTTTGTCGAAATGCTGGATTCCGTATTCATTGTCCCTCCTTCGTATGACGACAGCTATTACGGGTTCCCCATCCACGAGATACGCGAGATGACGGTGATGAATATGGGCAATTACGCGCACGGCAACCAGCCGGTTCAGCATATGATCTATCTCTATAACTATGCCGGCGAACCCTGGAAAGCCCAGTACTGGCTTCGCGAAGTAATGAACCGCATGTATACGCCCGGCCCCGACGGTTATTGCGGAGACGAAGATAACGGGCAAACCTCCGCCTGGTATGTTTTCTCTGCCCTGGGCTTCTACCCCGTATGCCCGGGCACCGACGAATATGTAATGGGAGCGCCCTTATTCAGGAAAGCTACCCTGCATTTTGAAAACGGAAATCAATTCGTGATTGACGCGCCGGACAATACGCCCCATACGGTTTACATCGAATCGGCGGCTCTCAATGGCGTCGCCTCCGCAAAGAACTACCTCAGGCATGCCGACTTGCACAAGGGAGGCCGCCTGCTGATCAGAATGGCCGATAAACCGAATAAAAACAGAGGTATCGCAAAAGAAGACGCCCCCTATTCTTTTTCTACTGATAAAACGAAATAATTTTACTGATGAAACGGGATTCTACTGATGAAACGAAATAATTCTATTAATGAAACGAAATAAGTACGATTATGAAACTAAGAACATTACTCGCAGGAATAGGGCTGGCCGGCTCGTTACTGTCCTGTTCAGACGGGGCAGGTGCCCTTTCCTCCGCCAGAGAACCGGTTGATTACGTAAATCCCTGTATGGGCAACATCAGCCATTTACTGGTTCCTACCTATCCTACCGTTCAATTGCCGAACAGTATGATGCGGATATTCCCGGCCCGCTCCGGATATACGGCCAGCCGTTTGAATGGCCTGCCGTTGATCGTAACCAATCACCGGCGGACGTCCTCTTTTACCGTTACTCCTTTTCTGGAAAATGAAGACAGACCTGTCCGGGGGGGATTAAATTACGACAGGGAAAGAATCGTTCCTTACCGCTATCAGGTATATTTGGAAGACGACGCCATAGAAGTAGATTACGCCCCTTCCCGTCAGAGCGCAGTGTATACGTTTACGTTTGAGAAAGACGGAAAGCCTGATTTACTGTTCAGATACGGAAGAGGGAAATTAACGGCTGAAAATAATACGGTAAGCGGTTATCAGCAGTTGAATGATAAGACAAAAGTCTATATTTATGCCGAAATAGACGTTGCGCCGGAAAAACATGCGGCGTCGGAATCTTCCCTGTCGATAACAATACCCGAAAATACGCGGCGCGTAAGCATGCGGTACGGCATATCTTATATCAGCGAAGAACAGGCTGAAAAGAATTTAAGAAAGGAAATATCCGGCTATGATACAGACGCCGTAGCAAAAGCCGGGCGGGATGCGTGGAATGAAGCGCTGAGCAGGATTAAGATCGAAGGCGGCACGGAAGACGAGAAATCCGTTTTCTACACCTCTCTGTACCGTTGCTATGAACGCCCGGTCAATTTAAGCGAAGACGGCTATTACTTTAGCGCGTATGACGGGAAAATACACGCCGATGAAGGGCGCCCCTTTTATACGGACGACTGGATATGGGATACATACCGGGCGGCCCATCCGCTCCGGGTATTAATCAACCGGGAAGCCGAAAACGATATTATCCGTTCATTCCTGCTGATGGCGGAAGAAAAAGGGACAAACTGGATGCCTACTTTTCCCGAAGTAACCGGCGACGCCCATTGCATGAATTCAAATCACGCCGTAGCCTCTGTAATCGACGCCTATAACAAAGGCTTGCGCGGCTTTGACCTGGGAAAAGCCTACCTGGCCTGCAGGGAAGCCATAGAAGGGAAATCGTTAATACCCTGGGTGGAAATACCGGCGGGGGAACTGGATGATTTTTACAGGGAACATGGCTACTTCCCCGCATTAAAACCCGGAGAGAAAGAAACCGTCTCAACCGTCCATTCATGGGAAAAACGCCAGCCCATCGCCGTTACCCTGGGCACGTCTTACGACCATTGGTGTCTTTCGCTGATTGCCCGCGCATTAGGCAAGACGGAAGACGCCGACTTGTTTCTGCGCCGTTCCTATAATTACCGGAATGTGTTTAATCCCGAAACAGGCTTTTTCCATCCGAAAGATAAAGAGGGCGCATTTATAGAGGGCGTAGATTATCGCTATTCGGGCGGTTTGGGAGCCCGCGATTATTATGATGAAAACAACGGGTATATTTATCGCTGGGACGTGCAGCATAATATCGGCGATCTGGTCTCGCTTATTGGCGGCGACGAAGCTTTTGCAGGCGCTCTCGACCAGATGTTCAATGAACCGTTAGGAAAGTCAAAGTGGGAATTTTATGCCACATTGCCCGACCATACCGGAAATGTAGGGCAATATTCCATGGCGAATGAACCTTGCCTGCATATACCTTATTTATATAACTACGCCGGGCAGCCCTGGAAGACGCAGAAATGGATCCGTACGTTGCTTAACCAATGGTTCCGCAATGATCTGATGGGTATGCCGGGAGACGAAGATGGCGGCGGCATGTCGGCTTTTGTCGTATTCAGCCAGATGGGATTTTATCCGGTTACGCCCGGTTCTCCTGCCTATAATATAGGCAGCCCGGTTTTTTCTCATGTAAAAATGGATTTGGGTAATCATACGTATTTTGAAATTGTAGCAAACAATGCTTCCCCTGAAAACAAATACATCCAGTCGGCTACGTTAAACGGAAAGGAACTGAATCAGGCATGGTTCAGTCACGACGAAATAAAAGACGGAGGACTGCTGGTCGTTGAAATGGGGCCGAAAGCCAATAAGGAATGGGGAAAAAACACCCCTCCTCCTTCAGAAAATTAAGAATACGCGTAACGTTACGCAGCTCTTTCCCGTATTATAAGTATAAACATTAATACCGGTGGAAAAAAGAAGATACGTGCAACGTTACGCAGCTCTTTCCCGTATTAGTAAGTATAAACATTAATACCGATTAATAACTGTTTGATATGAAAAAGAGAGTTTTTCTGTTTATTACCGGCCTTTTATTGGCCGGTTCATTTACATTTCTTCATGCTAAAAAGATAAAAGGGAATGGAAATGTTATTACGAAAGAGATTCCGGCGTCCGATTTTAATAATATAGCTATCGGACCCGGCGTAGAGTGCAACAGCCGTTTCTTTAGCAAGAATACGTATCAGTCGCCCGTTCTGAATTATACGCAAACAACGGGCGCTTTCGCTCTTTCCGTTACGATGGATGAAAATTTATTTCCATACCTCGAAATAAAGTCCGCCGGAAACGAACTTTCTGTCCGTACGCAAAAAGACGTCGTTATAAGCCCAAGCAAATTAGAAGTAAATGCAAGCTCTAAGGAATTGAAGAAAGTGGCCGTATCCGGGTGTATTGATTTTGTTATGGCAAATGCGTTTAAATCGGATCGGTTGACTGTTGGTATTAGCGGAGCGAGCGATGTGAAAATAAATCATTCCGCGCAGATTGAACAGTTTAGCGTCAGCATAAGCGGAGCGGGCGATTTAATAGCCGAAGAGTTGGCATGTAAAGAATTGGAATGTAATATCAGCGGCGCCGGCGATATTGTGCTGAAAGGAAAAGCGGATAGAGCCAGATTCGCTGTCAGCGGCGCCGCCGACGTCAAGGCTTACGACCTCATTGTGAAATACCTGGAATGTAAAGTATCCGGAAGCGGCGACGCCAAAATAATGGCCACCGAAACGCTGGACGCTACCGTATCGGGGACAGGCGATATTCGCTACAAAGGCAATGCCAGGGCAAGTACCCGAGTTTCCGGCTTTGGCGACATTAAAAAAGCGGATGATTAGCCTGCATACGCAAGCGCCCCCAGTTGTTTTACCGATGCCATGGCGGATAAATAATCGTAAGCTCCTGGGATGAAATATACAGGAACCCGTCAATAAAGTTATACATCGTCACGAGATGATTTTCTTTAACTAAACGGCGCTAAATTAAAATCCGTAAAATTATTTTACTTATTTTTGCCTCGAAACTAATATACAGGAAAAAACATGAAAGGAATAGTATTAGCAGGAGGTTCAGGTACACGATTATACCCTGTCACCAAAGGAATATCAAAACAATTGCTTCCCATCTATGATAAACCGATGGTTTATTATCCCATATCCGTATTGATGCTTGCCGGTATCAGGGAAATCCTTATTATATCAACGCCGCAGGATTTACCCGGGTTTCGGCGGCTTCTGGGAGACGGTTCGGATTTTGGCGTCAGGTTTGATTATGCAGAACAGCCCTCGCCCGACGGATTAGCCCAGGCTTTTATCATTGGCGCAGATTTTATGGGAAATGATTCCGTTTGTTTGGTATTAGGCGATAATATATTTTATGGACAAAGCTTTACCGCCCTGTTGAAAGAATCGGTACATACAGCCGAAGAAAATCAAAAAGCCACCGTATTCGGTTATTATGTTACCGACCCGGAACGGTATGGCGTAGCTGAATTTGATAAAGAAGGAAATGTGCTTAGTATAGAAGAAAAACCCCAGGCTCCTAAATCAAACTACGCCGTTGTGGGGCTTTATTTCTATCCGAATAAAGTAGTGGATATCGCTAAACAAATTAAGCCTTCAGCCAGAGGCGAACTGGAAATAACCACCGTAAACCAGGAATTTCTGAAAGAAAATGAATTAAAAGTACAGTTACTGGGAAGAGGTTTCGCCTGGCTTGACACCGGGACACATGATTCATTATCCGAAGCTTCTACCTTTGTGGAAGTTATCGAGAAGCGACAGGGATTGAAAATTGCCTGTCTTGAAGAAATCGCGTATCGGAACAAATGGATAACAGATGAACAGTTGGCAAAACTGATTGCCCCCATGTCGAAAAACCAGTATGGCCGGTATCTTGAGAAACTTATTAATTCTACTTTAACGCATTAATACTTTCTCATCAAAAGCGTAAAGCCCCATCCCCCTCTTCAGGCCCATGCCATTA
>JAITRG010000081.1 GCA_031288515.1 Tannerellaceae bacterium | reverse complement strand
GGAAGCTGAAAGATAGCGCCAGACAAGCCTGTGTAATGGGGTTAATGGCATGGGCCTGAAGAGGGGGATGGGGCTTTATGCTTTTGATGAGAAAGTATTAATGCGTTAAAGTAGAATTAACATGCCTGCTTTTAGGGGTTCTCCAAAACCGTTGCGAACAAACAAGAAAAACCCACGTATAACCTGCATGAGCGTTGAACTTTCCTGTTCCTGTTCACTAAAAAAAATTGGAGATTTCTAAAAGCAAGAACAAAAGCTAACGCTTTTTTACCGATATGTTATTATTTTTTTCAGTTCATATACAACAGTTTATTTTATGGCAAAAGTATACAATTGTTTTTTTTAATACGCTCTGTCTGTAAGAAAATTAACCATACGTAAAATGGCCCGGCTGCATACGGGGCAGAAGGGAGCGTAATCACGCATCATGCAATGGTCCATCGGGCGATAAATGCCTTTCGGCAGATAACCTCCCCCTTCGTAAACGCCTGGTTTATCTTTACAGGTATCGTTCAAAGGGGTGGGGATGGGCGTATTGGCTGGCAATAAATTTTTCCATTTACTGCCGAAATCAATCAGGGTGGTGATATTCGGCTCCCAGGGTTCTTTATTCAGGTTGTAAAAAGCCTCGTCGTAGGCCACTTCCGATGAAAAATACTCGTCGGCCAATCCGGCGAAACTATGGCCGAACTCGTGAACAAAAACAACGGGCGTACGGGCATTGTCGGACGTTCCCATGGCATAAAAGTTATACATGCCGCCGCCGCCGTACATATCGGTATTAACCAGAATAAAAATAGCGTCGCAAGGTACGTTCCAAACGGCGTCGCGAATGGATTTCATATCCGGCGTGGTGAGGTAGCGGCTGACGCCGAAGGTGTAGTATCCCGCGTTCAAAGCCGTATTTTTAAAGACGCCTTTGCCCGAAACATCTGTTCCGGATTCTTCGGATGCAAGCGCTACCGCCCAGATATTGAAATCGTCACGGCGCGTATCGAACGGCGGCGTATGGAATAATGATTCTGCAAATTTTCCGGCGTCCGCTTCAAATTTCTTTTCTTCTTCAGCGGTATATCCTTCGGCGATGAATACTAAATCTACCTTTGAAGCAGGGTCTCCTTTATACTGGATTTGCGTTATGGCGTTTTCCTTCAATTTTCCCCGGTCGATGAATATACTCGCAGGGTCTATATCCAATGTCATCAACGTATGGAATTGCATATCGCTTCTGTCCCGCCCGGTAATCTCCAGTACGGTTTCTTTTTTGGGGAACGGGACGGATATGCTGTTTGTCCATGATTGCGTTTCGTTTTTAGCTTGTTCCGTTGAACGCCATTCTTCAAACAGCGTATTGAAACCACGCGAATAGATTAGCTGTTTACCGGCTTTATCATACAGGTTTACATAATAACCGCCATAGTAAAACGTATCGATCAGGTTTTTCGCCGGGCCTCCCCAGACAGGTTCTTCACGCATTTGCTGCAAAGCCGCTTGCTGGCGCTCGCTATTGCCGCTAAGCGCGAAATCGACGCGCAGGCTCTTTTTCTCAAACCAGTCGTCGAACGACTGTACCTGGGTATAACTGTTTGAGGCGACAAAGAGAAACAGGATTAACAAAGACATTTCAGTTTTCATACTTCGTTATTCAAGAGGGTTTATGCTTCGCCTTTAATACCGCCAATCGGGGGGATAAAGCCGTCGATTCGGGCATTACCGGTTTGTTGTTCGAATTTAGCGATATTATCTTCAAGGGCATATAATAAACGCTTTGCATTGTCGGGAGTTAAGATTACCCGGCTTTTCACCTTTGCTTTAGGCATACCGGGAACGATACGGATAAAATCGATAATAAATTCGGAAGACGAATGAGCTATAATGGCCAGATTTGCATAGGTTCCCTGAGCAATCTCTTCAGACAACTCAATCTGTATCTCATTCGCCGGATTGGCTTTGTTATTGTCCATACTATATGTTTTTAAATAAATACAGGCAAATATAGGTATTTATCTATAAACAAAAGCAAAAACGACAACCTTCTCAGGCAGTCGTTTCCAGATTGTGTTTTTAATTCTCAATTCTTTAGACCAATGTAAAAAATATCTTATCAGTTATAGCCAAATCACGTTCTCTTTTTATGATATTTAAACGAAGGCGTAAATAAGCGCTAATAGCCGTGATATGATAGAACAAATGTAGAAGGTTTGCCTAAAACCGCCAAATACTATTTTATCAATACGTAATACTATTTCGTCAATTTTAGTATGGGAAAGCCCTTTTCTATATTCTGAAACGCGAACGGGCGTATCTTTCCCTGTATTCGGAAGGAGTTAACCCTTTCTTTTTACGAAAGACGCGATTGAAATTCGATAGATTATTGAAACCGCTTTTATAGCATATCTCGGAGATTGTACAACTGGTTTCAATCAGGAGGGTAACAGCTTCCGAAACGCGGATATCATTCAGATAATCGATAAATGTTTTCCCCGTCCATTTCTTCAGGAACCGGGTGAGGGAAGATTCGCTTGTGTTGATCAGGTTGGCTACATCTGTTAATGAAACCGGGCGTTGATAGTTTTCATGCAAATACAGCATGATTGTTTCCAACCGGTTGCTGTCTCTGTCTCTGAAATCGCTTACATTATTGGAGGTATTCAAACGCTGGGCGGCGTCGTCTGACGACAGGATTTTCAGTATTTCAATCAAACGGAGGAAATTCCTGAAAGAATCGGGCACATCATCGGAGAGCATCTTAAGCTCCGGGCGGATACGCTCAATCATCTGACGGCTGAAAACCAGTCCGTGGGCTGCATTCTCAAACATGCTCCTGATGGTTTTAAAATGCCTTTTATTGATGACGCTATCGAATAACGAACGATGAAACTGAATGGTTATTTCTATGGTCCCTTCAAATTTGCATTTGTGGTTGGAATAGGCATGCTTTGTTCCTCCCGCCACAAGAAGTAAATCCAGATCGCTTATTTCTTCAGCGGAATCGCCTACAATGCGGATGGAGCCTGCCGCATTTTCAAGATAGTTTAATTCAAATTCAGGGTGTATGTGAGGAGGGTAGGGGAAACCCTCTTTATGCCGCTTCATCACAAAAAAACAATCTTCGGGCGAAAGCGATACGACTTCTTGCAGAACATCTATCCGGTTCATAATACAACGGGTTATCATCCTTATTAATAGGATATTGATAAAATGTGCCTGCAAATATAATTTAATTGATTAAAAACGCAAACGTTCGGATAAAAAAAAGCTACCGTTTTACGGGTAGCCTTTCGGAATTATAAGATGAGAGATTGTTAATCATTCATTCCTTTTGTTTATCACTTTATCCATCATATTAAGTTCTACCACGTTTCTGCGGTTTGCATAGATACGTTCGAACTCATCTTTGGCGCCAACGACAAGTTTGTCGTAATCGCGCTGGCCTGTACCGGCCGGGATAAGATGGCCGCAGATAACGTTTTCTTTCAACCCTTCCAGGCGGTCTACTTTTCCATTGATGGCAGCCTCGTTCAGTACTTTGGTTGTTTCCTGGAAAGAAGCGGCCGACATGAAGCTGTTTGTTTGAAGAGCCGCACGGGTGATACCCTGGAGAATCTGGTTGGCTGTGGCAGGAACGGCGTCGCGTACCTCAACCAATGTAAGGTCCCGGCGTTTCAGCATACTGTTTTCATCCCTCAATTTGCGGGCCGTAACGATCTGTCCGGCCTGTAACGTTTGAGAATCGCCCGCATCCATCACAACTTTTTTGCCCCAGATACGGTCGTTTTCATCCATTACTTCCAGCTTGTCTACTATCTGCTGTTCGAGGAAACGGGTATCTCCCGGATCAACTACTTCTACTTTGCGCATCATTTGGCGTACGATTACCTCAAAGTGTTTATCATTGATCTTCACCCCTTGCAAGCGATATACATCCTGCACTTCGTTAACGATATATTCCTGCACGGCGGTCGGCCCCTTGATAGCTAAAATATCCGATGGGGTTATCGCTCCGTCGGACAACGGCATGCCCGCACGTATATAGTCGTTTTCCTGCACCAGAAGCTGTTTGGAAAGCGGCACCATATATTTCTTAACTTCGCCTAATTTGGAAGTTACGGTTATTTCGCGGTTACCGCGTTTGATCTTTCCAAAACCTATCTCTCCGTCAATCTCGGCAACGACAGCCGGATTGGAAGGATTACGCGCTTCGAATAATTCGGTTACGCGGGGAAGCCCGCCGGTAATATCGCCTGTTTTACCAACCGCACGCGGCATTTTCACTAATACTTCGCCGGCAATAACCGTATCGCCGTTTTCTTTCACCACATGGGCGCCCAGAGGCAAAGAGTAGTTTTTCAGGTGATTTCCCTTTTCATCAACGATATGGACAACGGGCGCTTTGGTCTTGTCTTTCGGTTCGATGATAATCTTCTCCTTTAACCCTGTTGTTTCGTCGCTTTCAACTTTATAGGTAATCCCTTCAATCACGCTTTCAAACTCGATTTTACCGGCTACTTCGGATACGATAACGGCATTGAACGGGTCCCATTCGATGATCGTATCGCCTTTCTTAACAGAAGCCCCGTTATGGAAGTATAATTTAGAACCGTAAGGAATGTTGTGGGTTAACAAAACAATCTTCGTGTTCGGGTCTACAATGCGCATTTCAGCTAAACGGCTTACTACTACCTGATAGGATTTTCCTGTAGCATCTACGGACTCAACCGAACGGAGTTCGTCAATTTCAAGGATACCATCATACTTCGATGTGATGCTGCTTTCCGTTGCAATGTTGGAAGCAATCCCCCCAACGTGGAATGTACGAAGCGTTAACTGCGTTCCCGGCTCGCCGATAGACTGTGCTGCGATAACGCCCACTACCTCGCCCTTCTGAACCATCGAGCTTGTAGCTAAGTTACGCCCGTAGCATTTGGCGCAAACGCCTTTTTTGGATTCGCACGTAAGAACCGAACGGATTTCTACGCTTTCTATCGGAGATTCCTGAATTTTCCTTGCTGCATCTTCACGGATTTCATCGCCCGATTCTACAATCAACTCTCCGGTAAGCGGGTGTTGAATATCATGGACGGATACGCGCCCTAAGATACGTTCGTATAAAGAGGCTATAACTTCTTCATTGTTTTTGAGTTCTGTACAAACCAGGCCGCGTAAAGTACCGCAGTCTTCTTCATTGATAATAACGTCATGTGAAACGTCTACCAGTCGGCGCGTCAGATAACCGGCGTCCGCCGTTTTCAATGCCGTATCGGCCAAACCTTTACGGGCGCCGTGCGTAGAAATGAAATACTCAAGCACAGACAAGCCTTCTTTAAAGTTTGAAAGGATTGGGTTTTCAATGATCTGACCGCCTTCGGCTCCGCTTTTTTGAGGTTTCGCCATCAAACCGCGCATACCGGAAAGCTGGCGAATCTGTTCTTTCGAACCGCGGGCGCCGGAATCCATCATCATGAATACGGAGTTGAACCCGTCATTATCGGCCGTAAGTTGTTTTATCAGGATTTCAGACAGACGGCTGTTTATATGCGTCCAGGTATCGATAATCTGATTGTAACGTTCATTGAATGTAATGAATCCCATACTATAGTTAACCAGAATTTGCTCTACTTCTTCATACCCTTCTTCAACCAGCTTGTCTTTTTCCTGCGGGATAAGTACGTCCGCCAGATTGAAAGACAATCCTCCTTTGAATGCCATCTGGTAGCCAAGGTCTTTAATGTCGTCGAGGAACTGAGCTGTACGAGCCACGCCGCAAACTTTAATCACATCGCCGATGATATCGCGTAATGCTTTCTTTCCAAGAACGTCGTTTACAAAACCAACTTCTTTTGGGACATATTCATTTACCATTACGCGGCCAACAGACGTTTCCAGCATTTTCCTGACCGGATTGCCGTTTTCGTCTATATCGTCTACATATACCTTAATAGGCGCGTGTATATCCACTTTTCCTTCATTGTAAGCGATAATGGCTTCTTCTTTTCCATAGAATGACAAACCTTCGCCTTTTGATCCCGGGCGTAATTTGGTTATGTAATACAAACCAAGCACCATATCTTGCGAAGGGACTGTAATAGGAGCGCCGTTTGCCGGATTTAAGATATTGTGTGAAGCCAGCATCAACATTTGCGCTTCCAATATCGCTTCATTACCTAATGGCAAGTGTACAGCCATCTGGTCTCCGTCAAAGTCAGCATTAAATGCAGTACATGACAGCGGATGTAACTGGATGGCTTTACCTTCTATCAATTTGGGCTGGAACGCTTGTATCCCTAAACGGTGCAAGGTGGGGGCGCGGTTGAGTAATACAGGATGCCCTTTCATTACATATTCCAGAATATCCCAAACGACGGGTTCTTTACGGTCTACAATCTTTTTCGCCGATTTAACCGTCTTAACAATGCCGCGCTCAATTAATTTCCGGATGATGAAAGGTTTATACAGTTCGGCCGCCATGTTCTTAGGAATACCGCATTCGTGCATCTTCAGTTCAGGGCCCACAACGATAACCGAACGGGCGGAATAGTCGACACGTTTACCAAGTAAGTTCTGGCGGAAACGGCCCTGTTTCCCTTTCAAACTGTCCGAAAGGGATTTCAACGGACGGTTTGCATCTGTTTTAACGGCGCTTGACTTGCGGGAATTATCAAACAAGGAGTCAACAGCTTCCTGAAGCATACGTTTTTCATTACGTAAGATTACTTCGGGCGCCTTAATATCGATTAATCGTTTTAAACGGTTATTGCGGATAATAACCCGGCGGTATAAATCATTCAAATCCGATGTGGCAAAACGGCCGCCATCCAAAGGAACCAGCGGGCGTAATTCGGGAGGAATAACCGGTACGACTTTTACGATCATCCATTCGGGTTTATTCCTTCCTCTGGACGCACGGAACGATTCAACAACCTGCAGGCGTTTTAACGCTTCGTTCTTACGCTGCTGCGAACTATCTGTGCTGGCGCGGTGGCGCAAATCATAAGAAAGAGTGTCTAAATCCAGGCGGGCCAGTAAGTCATATACCGCTTCGGCTCCGATTTTGGCAATAAACTTATTAGGGTCTGAGTCTTCCAGTAATTGATTTTCCTTTGGTAAATTATCTAATATCTGGAGGTATTCTTCTTCTGATAAAAGGTCTAATTCGCCAACCGTGTCAATCGGGCCCGGTTGAATAACCACATATCTCTCATAATAAATGATAGAATCTAATTTTTTTGTTGGTATTCCTAATAAATAACCGATTTTATTAGGCAACGAACGGAAGTACCAGATATGCGCCACCGGAACTACCAGATGGATATGCCCCATACGCTCGCGACGAACTTTCTTTTCCGTAACTTCCACACCACAACGGTCGCACACAATACCTTTATAACGGATACGTTTATATTTTCCGCAATGACATTCATAGTCCTTGATAGGGCCGAAAATGCGCTCGCAGAATAACCCGTCGCGTTCAGGCTTGTAAGTGCGATAGTTGATCGTTTCCGGTTTTAAAACTTCACCGCTTGAATTTTCAAGGATTTCTTCGGGAGAAGCCAAACCAATTGTAATTTTTGAAAAGTTACTCTTTATCTTGTTTTCTTTTCTAAAAGCCATAGTATAATTTATAAAGAGTTATATAGTTTTAATTAATCTAATGTAAAGCTTAAACCCAGGCCTCTTAGTTCATGAAGCAACACGTTCAACGATTCCGGGATACCGGGATTTGGCATCGGATCGCCTTTTACGATGGCTTCATAAGCTTTAGAACGGCCTACCACGTCGTCAGACTTGATAGTAAGTATTTCCTGTAATATGTGGGCAGCCCCGAATGCCTCTAATGCCCAAACTTCCATCTCTCCGAAACGCTGGCCGCCGAATTGCGCTTTACCGCCTAACGGCTGCTGGGTAATTAATGAATACGGGCCGATAGAACGGGCATGCATCTTGTCGTCTACCATATGGCCTAATTTCAAGAAATAGGTAACGCCTACTGTAGCCGGTTGGTCAAAACGTTCGCCGGTTCCGCCATCATACAGGTATGTTTTACCGTACCGGGGAATGCAGGCTTTGTCTGTCCAATCGTTTAAGTCGTCTATTGAAGCGCCATCAAAGATAGGAGTAGCAAACTTAACGTTTAATGTACTGCCCGTCCATCCCAGTACGGCTTCAAATATCTGCCCCAGGTTCATACGGGAAGGTACGCCTAACGGGTTCAGGCAAATATCCACGGGAGTTCCGTCTTCAAGGAAAGGCATATCTTCCTGGCGTACAATTTTGGACACAATACCTTTGTTACCATGCCGTCCGGCCATCTTATCGCCTACCTGTATCTTACGTTTCTTCGCAATATATACTTTAGCCATTTGAACAATACCGGTAGGAAGTTCATCTCCAATGGTGAGGTCGAACTTCTTGCGCTTTAAGTCGGCGTCTAATTCTTTATATTTTTTCAGATAATTCAGGATAACCTCTTTAACCAAGTCGTTTTTTGCATTATCTGCCGTCCATTTACTAACCTGAATAGCGCTGTAATCCAATGTTTCTAATTCCTTACGGGTAAATTTGATTCCTTTAGGAATTACTTCTATATTCATGTAATCTTTAACGCCCTGGGATATTTTCCCGTTGGTAAGTACTATCAGTTTATCAACGAGTACGCTTTTCAGGTTCGCCATTTTCTGTTCAAATTCTTCATCAAGCTTTGGAAGAATCGCCTTATCCGTTAATCTGGATTTACGTTTCTTTATCGCTTTTGAGAACAAACTTGTTTCAATAACGACCCCGCGCAAAGAAGGCGTAGCTTTCAATGAAGCGTCTTTTACATCACCGGCTTTATCGCCGAAGATAGCGCGTAATAATTTCTCTTCCGGCGAAGGATCGGATTCTCCTTTAGGCGTAATTTTACCAATCAGGATATCGCCGGGTTCTATACGGGCTCCTACGCGGACAATACCTCTTTCATCCAGGTCTTTTGTCGCTTCTTCGCTTACATTCGGTATATCCGAAGTAAGTTCTTCCATACCGCGTTTTGTTTCGCGGACTTCCAGAATATACTCGTCTACATGGACAGACGTGAAAAAGTCTTCACGAACCATCCGTTCGTTCAACACAATGGCGTCTTCGTAATTGTAACCCTTCCAAGGCATATAAGCCACTTTCACATTACGTCCGAGAGCCAGTTCGCCATTTTGTGTAGAATAACCTTCCGTAAGGATTTGACCGGCCGTTACGCGGTCGCCCCGTTCGATAACCGGACGTAAATCTACGGTTGTACTTTGGTTTGTTTTACGCCATTTAGGGATATGATAGGTTTTAACCGAATCTTCAAAGCTGACAAAGTCTTCATTTTCCGTGCGGTCATATTTGATCTTGATACAAGTAGCGTCCACAAATACAACTTCGCCTTCGCCTTCTGCAATGATCTGCGTACGCGAATCTCTCGCTACATATTCTTCGATACCGGTACCTACAATCGGAGCGTCCGGGCGTAACAACGGAACAGCCTGGCGCATCATGTTTGAACCCATCAAAGCGCGGTTTGCATCATCATGTTCAAGGAATGGGATTAAAGAAGCCGCAATAGAAGCAATCTGCGTAGGAGAGACGTCCATTAAGTTAACCTCCGCAGGAGTAACTAACGGGAAGTCGGCTTCCAATCTTGATTTTACTCTGTCACGAATAAACCGCCCCCGATCGTCCAACGGAGCATTGCCTTGCGCGATCGTTAATTCCTCTTCTTCTTCCGCCGTATAATATTGCAAGCCTTCGCTCGAGAAGTCTACTTGCCCGTTTTCTACGCGGCGATAAGGAGTAGATATAAATCCAAGGTCATTGATCTTAGCATATACGCAAAGAGAAGAGATCAAACCGATATTAGGGCCTTCCGGCGTTTCAATCGGACAAAGACGGCCATAATGCGTATAGTGAACGTCGCGCACCTCGAATCCGGCGCGTTCTCTTGACAAACCGCCCGGCCCGAGCGCCGACAAACGGCGTTTGTGAGTAATTTCGGCCAATGGATTTGTCTGATCCATGAACTGGGATAGAGCATTTGTCCCGAAGAATGAGTTTACAACGGAAGAAATAGTCTTTGCATTAATCAGGTCTATCGGAGTAAAGACTTCATTATCGCGTACGTTCATACGTTCGCGAACAGTACGGGACATACGGGCCAGGCCTATTCCGAATTGGTTGTATAATTGTTCGCCTACCGTACGTACACGGCGATTACTCAAGTGGTCGATATCGTCAACGATCGCTTTTGAATTGATCAGTTCAATTAAATATTTGATAATTTCGATGATATCCTCTTTCGTAAGTACCTTGATGTCTTCGCTGGTAGTGATACCTAATTTTTTATTTATCCTGTAACGCCCCACTTCTCCCAAATCGTAACGTTTCTCAGAAAAGAATAAGTTTGTAATAACTTCACGGGCGCTCGCTTCATCTGCCGGTTCGGCATTTCTTAATTGCCTGTAAATATATAATACAGCTTCTTTTTCCGAGTTACTGGGGTCTTTTTGGAGCGTATTGTATATAATAGCATAGTCGGATAAATTCTGATCCTCTCTATGTAATAATATATTTTGTGTTCCCGATTCAAGTATCGCTTCAATATTATCATTATCTAATACCGATTCACGATCTATGATCACATCGTTACGTTCAATAGATACTACTTCGCCCGTATCTTCGTCTACAAAGTCTTCAACCCAGGTCTTTAATACGCGGGCGGCTAATTTGCGCCCGATCAACTTCTTTAAATTAGTTTTTGTAACCTTTACCTCTTCAGCCAGGTTAAAGATTTCAAGTATGTCTTTATCGCTTTCGAAACCGATGGCTCTTAAAAGGGTCGTAACCGGTAATTTCTTTTTACGGTCGATGTAAGCATACATCACATTATTGATGTCTGTGGCAAACTCGATCCATGAACCTTTAAACGGTATGATACGTGCAGAATACAATTTTGTACCGTTTGCATGTATGCTTTGTCCGAAGAATACCCCCGGCGAACGATGCAACTGGGATACAACCACACGTTCCGCCCCGTTTATAACAAAGGTTCCTCTTTCAGTCATATAAGGAATTGGCCCCAAATATACGTCTTGTATTACTGTATCGAAATCTTCATGATCCGGGTCTGTACAATATAATTTCAGTTTTGCTTTTAAGGGGACGCTGTAAGTCAGTCCGCGTGCAATACACTCGTCAATCGTATACCGGGGAGGATCTATGTAATAGTCTAAGAACTCTAACACAAAATTATTACGGGTATCGGCAATCGGAAAATTTTCTGCAAATACCTTATATAATCCCTCCTTTTTTCTTTTTTCAGGAGGTGTATCAAGTTGAAGAAAGTCTTGGAATGACTTCAATTGTACTTCGAGAAAATCCGGATAAGGAAGTGAATTTTTTATCGAAGCAAAATTAATTCTTTGGTTGCCAGTTGTTGAAGACATTTAATAAGGAATTTATTGAACTTAATGAAAATATAGACACAAAAAGGTTAAGAATCATTTTTTATCGATGATTCTTAACCAAGTTACCTGATTCACAGGCTATAATACTTACTTAAGCTCAACTTCAGCCCCAGCTTCTTCCAAGCTTTTCTTTAAACCTTCTGCGTCTGCTTTGGCAATACCTTCTTTGATATTGCTTGGAGCGCTGTCAACTAAGTCTTTCGCTTCTTTCAAGCCCAGACCGGTTAATTCTTTTACTAACTTAACGATTGCCAACTTATTAGCGCCCGGAGCTTTCAATACTACGTCGAAAGAAGTTTTTTCTTCAACAACTTCAGCGGCGGCAACAGCAGGGCCGGCAACAGCAACGGCTGCGGCAGCAGGTTCAATACCATATTCTTCTTTAAGGATAGCCGCTAATTCACTAACTTCTTTTACGGTCAAGTTTACTAATTGTTCAGCAAAAGCTTTTAAATCTGCCATTTTTATATGATTTAAATGTTTGTTTATCTATGTAAATAATTATTATTTTTCTTCCAGAGTTTTTAATACTCCAAGGATGGTTTGCCCTGATGATTGAAGAGCGGAAATAACGTTCTTTGCCGGAGATTGCAACATAGAAATAACATCTCCGATAAGTTCGTTTTTACTCTTGATATTTACCAAAACTTCCAGGTTCTCAGCGCCGATATAAAAGCTTTCTTGTACATAAGCGGCTTTCAACTGAGGCTTTACGTTTTCTTTATTCTTAGAAGCTTTTGTAAAATCTTTAATCAGGCGGGCGGGTACATTTGCCACATGGGAAAACATGATTGCCGTATTGCCTTTTAATGCGGCATACAACGGAGAATAATCTTCCTCCAGGTTTTCCAATGCTTTCTTCAGTAATGTATTCTTAACGACAACCAGCTTCACTTCTTTCTTATAACATTCCCTTCTTAATGCATTGGTTTTTTCTGCATTAAGAGATTCGGTGTCTGTCAGATAGAAATGTGGGTATGCTTTTACTGTGGCGGTAAGTTGTTCAATAATTTTGCTTTTATCTTCCTTTTTCATTGTTCAATTGCTTTAATTAATTTTCTTCAACTGACTTGGAGTCTATTTTAATACCCACACTCATAGTACTTGAAAGATAAATGCTTTTAATATATGTACCTTTAGCGGCAGACGGTTTCAGCTTGATCAATGTAGAGATAAATTCCTTTGTATTATCACGGATCTGATCCGGCGAAAATGAAACCTTTCCTACGGAAGTATGAACAATTCCGGTTTTATCAACTTTAAAGTCTATTTTACCTTGTTTCACTTCCCTGATAGCCTGGCCGATGTCATTGGTTACGGTGCCGCTCTTAGGATTCGGCATTAAGCCGCGAGGGCCTAAAATCTTTCCTAAAGCGCCGATCTTACCCATAATAGAAGGCATGGTGATGATAACGTCAATATCCGTCCAACCTCCTTTTATCTGGTTGATATATTCATCTAATCCCACAAAATCAGCTCCGGCTTCTTTCGCTTCCGCTTCTTTGTCGGGCGTACATAATGCAAGAACCCTGACCTGCTTACCTGTTCCATGGGGCAATGAAACCACGCCCCTTACCATTTGATTGGCTTTACGCGGATCAACTCCCAAACGGACGTCCACATCTACGGATGCATCAAATTTAGCAGTAGTAATCTCTTTTACTAAAACGGATGCTTCTTTTAATGTGTATGCTTTCCCAGGTTCAATCTTTCCTAAAACCAACTTCTGATTTTTTGTAAGTTTACTCATCTCAATTGCTTTTTATTTAATTATTACCCGGGAAACTTCCTTTAACAGTAATCCCCATACTTCGTGCAGTCCCTGCTACCATTCTCATAGCAGATTCAACGGTAAAGCAGTTCAAATCAACAAGTTTATCTTCTGCAATCGCTTTTACCTGATCCCAGGTAATTTCCGCAATCTTTTTACGGTTAGGCTCTGCAGAACCCCCTTTTAATTTAGCGACTTCCAATAATTGAATAGCTACGGGAGGGGTCTTAACAACAAACTCGAAAGACTTATCGGCATAGTAAGTAATCACAACAGGTAATATCTTACCAGCCTTGTCTTGGGTTCTGGCATTGAATTGCTTGCAAAACTCCATAATATTGATACCCTTAGAACCCAATGCAGGCCCTACCGGCGGAGAAGGGTTTGCTGCTCCTCCTTTAATTTGCAATTTGATTTGTCCAGCAACTTCTTTAGCCATGTTTCTAAAATTTATTGATTATAACATCAAAAAACGAAAAGATTCATGCAACTTCGTAACAAGCGGCATTATTCTTTCTCTACTTGCATATATCCCAACTCAAGCGGGGTTTTTCTCCCGAAGATTTTAACCATTACTTTCAGTTTTTTCTTCTCCGTGTTGACTTCTTCAATAACGCCGCTAAACCCGTTGAAAGGGCCGTAGGTTACTTTTACGTTTTCGCCAACATAATACTGGATATCCAACTCATCCTGTTGCTCCAGCAACTCATCAACCGTACCTAAAATACGGCCAACTTCTGCCGGACGCAGAGGAACCGGGTTATCCGAACCGCCAAGAAAACCGATGACATTGGGTATGTTTCTCAATCGATGAGCTACTTCGCCTACTAAGGCAGCTTCCACTAAAACGTAACCCGGTAAATAAGCTCTTTCTTTTATCACCTTTTTACCATTCCGCATGGATACTGTTTTTTCAGTAGGAATTAACACTTGCGACACATAATCTCCTAAGTCCGTATTCTTTAATTCCGACTCCAGATATTCTTTCACCTTATTCTCTTTACCGCTAATGGCGCGGAGAACATAAAATTTCTTTTCGATGTCAGACATTACCTTAAAAGAATATTAAAAAATTCGCTCGTAGATAAATCGCATCATGTTTTCAAAGCCCAGATCTACCACAAAGATCAATGCTGCAATTATAAGGGAAGCAAACATAACAACTACAGCGCTGTTGGAAAGTTCTATCCTTGTGGGCCAAGAAACTTTATAAACAAGTTCGTTATAAGATTCTTTAAAATATTTGATTAATTTCTTCATCTTCGCCTATAAATTTTTCGCACGGAAGGAGAGGCTCGAACTCCCGACACCTGGTTTTGGAGACCAGCGCTCTACCGACTGAGCTACTTCCGTAAGAAGATAACCGGACAAAATCCGGCTATCCGGTTTATCTAATTAATCTAATAATTCTGTTATCTGACCAGCGCCTACCGTACGTCCACCTTCACGGATAGCGAAACGTAAACCTACGCTACAAGCAACCGGGTAAATCAAATCTACGGTAATCGTTACATTATCGCCGGGCATTACCATTTCTGTTCCTTCGGGAAGGGTGATTTCACCGGTAACGTCTAACGTGCGGATATAGAACTGCGGACGGTATTTGTTATGGAATGGCGTATGGCGGCCGCCTTCTTCTTTCTTCAGGATATAAACCTCCGCTTTTACTTTGGAATGAGGTTTTACTTTTCCCGGGTGGGTGATAACCATACCGCGTTTGATTTCATTTTTGTCGATACCGCGAAGCAACAAACCTACATTGTCGCCAGCCTGGCCTTCATCAAGAATTTTGCGGAACATTTCCACGCCGGTTACGACAGACTTCATATTTTCGGCACCTAAACCGATGATCTGAACTTCTTCACTCGTTTTGATGATACCGGTTTCAATACGTCCTGTGGCAACTGTACCACGTCCTGTGATAGAGAACACGTCTTCAACAGGCATAAGGAAAGGCTTGTCTACTTCACGCGGGGGAATTGGAATCCAGGTATCGCAGGCGTCCATCAGTTCCATCACTTTTTCTTCCCATTGAGCGTCGCCGTTCAATGCGCCTAAAGCAGAGCCTTGGATCACCGGCGTCTTTTCGCCGTCGAAGTCATAGAATGAAAGAAGTTCCCTCATTTCCATTTCTACCAATTCCAACATTTCATCATCGTCCACCATGTCACATTTGTTCATGAATACAACCAATCTGGGAACGTTTACCTGGCGTGCCAAAAGGATGTGTTCACGGGTTTGAGGCATAGGACCGTCGGTGGCGGCAACTACGATAATAGCGCCGTCCATCTGCGCGGCGCCCGTAACCATGTTTTTTACATAGTCGGCGTGGCCCGGACAGTCTACGTGCGCATAGTGGCGGTTCGCCGTCTGGTATTCTACGTGAGCCGTGTTAATTGTGATACCTCTTTCTTTTTCTTCCGGGGCGTTGTCGATAGAATCGAATGTACGCAATTCGGAAAGCCCTTTCTTTGCCAAAACTGTAGTAATAGCAGCAGTCAAAGTTGTTTTACCGTGGTCAACATGGCCGATTGTACCAATGTTAACGTGGGGTTTCGATCTGTCAAAACGTTCTTTTGCCATACTTAATTGTAATTTATTTATAATGTTTATATTCTAAATTAAATATCATCTTTAAAAAGAGCCGGTGCCGAGACTTGAACTCGGGACCTCTTCCTTACCAAGGAAGTGCTCTACCGCTGAGCTACACAGGCAAATAAGAGCGGAAGACGGGGCTCAAACCCGCGACCCTCAGCTTGGAAGGCTAATGCTCTATCAACTGAGCTACTTCCGCATTTTTTTTCCTTTATAAAAGACCGGTTTACGCATAAACCAATCCGGTGGGCAGTGATGGATTCGAACCACCGAAGGCGTAAGCCAGCTGAGTTACAGTCAGCCCCATTTGGCCACTCTGGTAACTGCCCTTTGTATTGTAGAGTATTGACTCCCGCCCATTCTCCGAGCCTCTTGTCGGATTCGAACCAACGGCCCCGAGATTACAAATCACGTGCTCTGGCCAACTGAGCTAAAGAGGCGTATACATTATATATAAAAGAACAACCGCTTCGTCACAAGGCGAAACGGCTGCAAATTTAGAGATTATTTCTTAGATACCAAAATTATTGTTATTATTATTTTTATTTAGTCCTGACTTTTTCTTTATACTTCACTAATTGCTTTTCCAATGCTTCGCTGCAATCGCCAACCGCTTCCTCGAATGTGTCGGCTATTTTCTCGGCAAAAAGTTCTCCGTTTTTAATAATAAGTTTGACAGATGCACTTTTGTTCTGTGCTGTTTCAGGTTTAATTACTTTTAGAATTACTTCGGCTGTCATGATACCGTCGAAGTATTTTTCTAATTTTGAAACTTTCTTTTGAACAAATGCTTCCAGTTTGTCGGTAGCGTCAAAATGGATGGATTGAATTTTAATGTCCATAAAAACCTCCTTCTTTTTTTGCTCTTGGATGAGCATGATACATTTTTTTTAATTCTTCAAAGGTTGTATGTGTATAAACGCTGGTCGAAGCCAAACTGCTGTGTCCTAACAATTCTTTTACGGCGTTCAGTTCCGCTCCGTTGTTTAGCATACTTGTCGCAAATGAATGCCGTAATACATGAGGGCTGCGCTTAGACAGCGCCGATATATCCGACAGACTTCTTTTTACTATATTATAAACAATACCTGTTGATAGTTGTTTGCCGTTTTTACGTATGAAAAACCATTCGCTGCCGGTATCTGTTTCCCTGTCGCGTATTTCGGTATAAGCGATTAATAAGGTTTTAAGTCTTTCTGCAAATGGAATCAACCGCTGCTTGTTTCTTTTGCCCGTTACTTTTAGCAGGGAAGCGCTGTAATCGATATCGGAATTTTTAATTCCCACAAGTTCCGAACGCCTTATTCCGGTATCATAGAGCAATTCCAGTATCAACCGGTTTCTTACGCCTTCAAAATCATCTTGAAACGAATCCCCGTCCAGTAGCGTATCCATCTCTTTTTCCCTGATAAAATAAGGTAAGGGCTTTTTGGTTTTAGGGCCATTCAACAGGCGTAAGGGGTTGGTTCGCACAATTCCTTGTTTGACAAGAAATTTGAAGAAAGATTTTAAAGAACTTAATTTCCGGTTTACCGAAGAAGCTGCAATACCTTCATCTAATAAAAAAACGATCCAATTCCGCACAATGTCGGAATCAATCGTTTCAGGCTCGAACCGGCCTTCATGATTCGCTTTCGCATATTCTTCAAATTGTTCTAAATCATTAGCATACGAAAGAGCGGTATAATCAGAGTAATTCCGTTCGTACCGTATATAATCTATAAACAAATCTATCAGTCTACTCACCTTACATCGACTTTTGTTCTATGCAGCGAATGTAAGAAATAGAATTTAAAAATACAAATCGGGGAAACTAATTCTTCTACTATTCTTCCGCTTGTTGCAATTGCTGAACATAAACGGCGCGCATCATTTTCTTTCTTTTTTCCACAGAAGGTTTGATGAATGCCTGACGGTTTCTCAATTCTTTGACAATACCTGTTTTTTCAAATTTTCTTTTAAACTTTTTAAGCGCTTTTTCTATATTTTCGCCTTCTTTCAATGGAACTACAATCATACGTTTTTTTGTTTCTTATTATTAATTGTTTTAACTAAATTACATATTTTTTAAGCGAGCGCACAAAATTACGGATTGTTTTTGATATAATCAAAACTTTTAGGAATATATTTCAGGAAGGAATTAAGGAGTTAATCCTTTAACCCCTTTAACTTCTTTGCCCGTAGAGGCTGATTTGGCGATGGGAAACCCATCTGCAATAATAAGCGGATCGTTACTTGCATTGATAGACGTTTGTCCACGGATACGGAAAGCAGTACCTGCGCCCGACTGTGCAGTAGCTTGCGTAACGCGAAGTCCGGCCGCTTTTTTTTTGCACGCCATAGCCTGTTACGACCACTTCGTCTAAAGCCCGGGTATTTTCCTCAAGATTAATGTCGAATACCGTTTTGTCGCCCACTTTTATTTCCTTAGGCAAAAAACCGGGATACGATATACTTAGCGTGGCATTCTTCGGAATATCCAGCGAAAACGAACCGTCGATATCGGTCACCGTGCCGATAGCCATACCTTTTACCGCAACAGAGGCCCCTGCAACAGGTTCGCCTTTCCCATCTTTAACGGCCCCTGTTATTTTCTTTTGTCCTTCTTAGATATATATCTACAGGAAAAAAACGCTATGACGTCTTCAGTAAACCATTACGATGGTTTGGTCAAGACATTATAATGGTTTGATAAAGACGTCATAATGGTTTGCGGAAGACATTATAATGGTCTACTCAACGCATTATAATAATTTTTTTTTGCTGAAACAGAGCCACGGATTTTTATTCAATGCCCGTTTAGGTGGTTATGGAAACGTTGTTTCCGTATGATAATCTACCTCTTTATAACTCCTTTTTCATCCTTTCTTTCAGCTTTCATCCTGTTTATAAATACCTGTATTACAGAACGAAATCCTGAAAGGAGATGTTTCATCCTTTCTTTCAGCCGGAAAAAACCGATTAATCTTCATCGCTAAACATCGGGTCCCATGCGGGGAGGCGTATCGGTTTTTGCTTGAGGATATCTTTTACTTTACCGGTGGCGTATTGGTTTTCGATAACTAAACGGAACATATATTCATTAAACCATTCATCGGTCATGATAAGGCGTCCGTTGTTGGCGCCGGGGCCCCAACTGTTTTCCACCATCCATTTTACCGGTTTGCCGTTCTTGTCTAAATCTACGGCCATAAGCGTCATTGCATGGGAAGAACCGCTGCTGAATGTCTGGATGCGCTGTTTTTTATCCATGCCGAAAGTAGTTCCCATTAAAGAAGCATAATCGTAATAGTTTACATCCAGCAAACCGCGTTCGCGGTCGAAGAATTTTCCTACATCGCAGGAGAAGTACATCATGGTACTGTCTTTAATCGAGCGGATAGCCATTTCTTTAATATCGTCTGCCGGCAGGTTTACATACGTCCAGTTCTTTCCATCGTACGCATGACGGTCGAAATCTATCTCGTACAGTTTATAATATTCGCGGCTTGGGTCGTTCATCAGCATCACATAATTATTCGTTAAGTCGGCGCCGATAAACTCCCGGTAGAATGACTGAGGGGTATATTCTTTGGTGGAAACGGGACTCCCTTTGGCGTCTTTTAATGTCCAGGTAAAGGAAGCGGGCGGTTCGCCTAATGTTAATACCAGCATGCGGTACACGACGCCCAGCATTCCGGTTTTCTTTTTTTCCAGATCGGTTACTTTTGTTCCTGTGGCAGCCTGTTCGCGCAATTGCAAACCGAACTCTTTTAATTTCAGAGAGATCAGGTTTGCCATCATGCGGGTATTATCGCTGTTGTATGTTTCGGCCATAATATCGGCAGGCGCTACGCCGTATTTGGTCAGGATATCGGCCACTCCGGTAAATTGCCCGCCGTCGCTCAGCGGGTTTTTAAAGAGCCATTCCACCATCTTGTCGTCCGGCGATTTATCGCGCGTATCGATAATCCCTTGCAGGAAAAGATTGGCTTTTTCCAACTGGTCCCAAAAGAAAGAATAGTTGTGCGAAAACTGGAAATCGGATAAATTATACCGGGCAATAATTTTAGAGCGGAAAACATTTAACCCGGTAAACAACCAGCAACGGCCGGACGATTTCTGATTGGTAATACCTTTGCCGTCTACCTTGTCGGAAAAGTAAGTGTCGAAATTATTCTTATTATCCAGGTTAACGGCCAGTTTGTTGATATCGTTATTCGTAATAGCGTTCCGAAGCGCCTTGTCTGTTGCCGTTCCCTGATACGACTGTTTGATTTGAAGGAGCATTTCGGAAGAAATTCCCCCGTTCGTTTGCTGGCTTTGTACGGATAGCGTAATCCCCAAAGCAAGGAAAGCCATCCATAGTTTGTTTCTTTTCATGATGTACATTGTTTAAAGATATTTTGTCATTTTGCAAAGATATAGATAACAAAATAAAATGTTACTCTTTTATCTCAATGTTTTTCTTTTTGTCCGAACCGGGCTTTGCCGCCAACAGACCGGCTGTTGACGAAATATTACAATAATACAATAATGAAATGTATAAAAAGGATTGAGAATAAGCGTTTTGAGGCAATTGTTTTTTTCTGTCTCTTAGAAAGAGAAAGATAGAAAAACACGTTCTTTTGCTTACAAATGTACGATATATTTTCAGATACTACCCTCCCAATAAGCCTTTTGTACTGTTTTTTCCGGATTTAGCCGGTTTTTTCCCATCTCTTTCTAAGAGACAGAAAAAAAGCTAAACTAAGTGAAACGACATTGCATCCACAATATTACGATGAGACATATTATTCTTACGGTTATTCTACTGATAATAACGTCTATTTCAAATATTTATGCACAAATACCCGATTCGGCGTATGTAGATAAGCAAATGACAGTCAAACTTGATAAAAATTACAAAAGAGGTAATCTGTTCAATGCTTCCTGTTCAAAATTTATCGTGCCGGCAGCCTTTATATCATACGGGATTGTAGCAAGGGTGAACAAGCCGCTACAAAGATTGGATTATAGTATCCATGATGAAATAAGCCAACATCTGCAAACTAAAATACCTGTTGATGATTATTCCCAATATGCTCCGGCGCTTGCCGTTTACGGATTAGGCTTTATGGGAATAGAGGCAAAACATAATTTCAGGGATCGCACGATTGTTATGGCAGCATCTTATCTTGTCATGGGATTGGTCGTACAAACCATGAAAAGCTCCATAAATGTTATACGTCCCGACGGCTCCGGCTACAGTTCTTTCCCTTCCGGGCACACGGCTACTGTTTTTGTCGGAGCGCACATACTGTTTAAGGAATATAAAGATACTTCCCCCTGGGTTGGTATTGCCGGATATACGATTGCGGCAGGGACGGGAACCTTACGGGTTTTAAACAGAAAAC
>JAITRG010000258.1 GCA_031288515.1 Tannerellaceae bacterium | reverse complement strand
AATCTACATTGACGGTCGACAGTCCGGCAGGCGAAACGATTGCCGCATACGACTTCGGCGGCCGGTTGCTCTTCACAGGCAAGAAGCCTCAGGGCAAAGCCGTATTCACGGTTGGCAACTCGGCAGGCGGAAAGATTGTGATTGTAAAAGGCAGCTCCGGATGGACAAAGAAGATCGCCCGGTAAAAGCGCATCCTTCTGAATGAAACGAACCCCCAAAGTTAATATGTATAACTTTGGGGGTTCACTGTTTTTTATTATACGGGTAGGAATACAATTCCTTTTCGGCCTGTAAAAGGCAGGAATACGCAAATGTTATAAAAAACATATCTATTTATCGTTCGATTTGTATGGCTCTACTAAAAATAGTAGTATCTTTGAAACAACATAATTTTATTTAACAGAATAAATGGTACAGTTAGTAAGAAGATTGATTTATTTGACAGAAATCATTTTATATTGTAACAGCTTATTTGCACAAAGCCTTGACCAGGCAAAAAAATTATATAATGAAGGAGAATATGCTGAAGCTAAGCCTGCTTTTGAACGTTTGGTAAAACAAGCGCCTAATAATGCATCCTATAATTTATGGTATGGGGTATGCTGCTACAAAACCGGCGATTTGGAGAATGCCGTGAAATATTTAGATACAGCCGTGGAACGGCGCGTACAGGAAGCCTGTCTCTATCTGGGAGAATTATATGTCGATATCTATCATTTCGACAAGGCTGCCGGGATGTACGAAGAATACATTGCCCAACTTGCCAAGAAGAAACAGGATGTGGAAGTATACCAAAAACGCCTGGAACATATAGAGAAAGCGCAACGTATGGTAGAAAGGGTGGAAAATATTCAGCTAATAGACAGCATGGTAGTGGATAAAAATGATTTTCTCTCAGCGTACGCATTAAGTGAAGAAAGCGGTTCGCTTACTTCCTATACGGCTTTTTTCAATACGGCTGAGCAGATATCGTCTACTGTTTATATGAATGGGAAAGGGGATAAAATATATTATGCCCGCCCAACGGATGACAACCGCTATTGTTTATTTACACAATCCAAGCTGTTGGATGTATGGGGCGACGAGAAACAACTCCCCATGAACGTAAACAGCAGCGACGACGACAATTTTCCTTTCACCCTGCCGGATGGCGTTACGATCTATTATGCATCCAAAGGAAACGGTTCGATAGGCGGATACGACTTGTTTGTTACCCGCTACAACCCCAACACCGAAACGTTTCTGACGCCCGAACAGTTAGGAATGCCTTTCAATTCATTCTTCAACGATTATATGCTGGTTATTGATGAAAATAAAAATCTGGGCTGGTTTGTTTCCGACAGACGCCAGCCCGAAGACAAGGTTTGCGTGTACCTCTTTATCCCCGATAATCAGCGAAGCCGTATAGAAGGAGACGATCTCGACTTAAAACGGGCGCGCGCCGCTATTACATCCATTCAGGATTCATGGAAGCCGGGCAGTAATTATACGGAGTTGATCCGTCTGGCCCATATGGATATCCCTTCGGGAACAAAAGAAATACGTAAAGACTTTGAGTTTGTTATAAATAATACGATCACCTATTATACATTAGATGAGATTAAAAGCCCTGAAGCGAAAAGTCATTATCAAAAAGTTATTGAGTTGACGAAACAAATCAATAACTTACATACGAAACTGGAAGATCTCCGTTCCAGTTACTCACAGGGAAACAAAAGTAAAAAGGAACAATTACAATCCGCCATATTACAAGCGGAAGAACAGCTTTACAGTTTATACGGACAACCCGGCGAATGGGAAAAGAAAGCGCGTAATGCTGAAATCAACTATTTGAAACTTAACAGATAAAAAATAACCTCTACTGATATGATTTTAGATATTGCCATCATTGTATTCCTGATTGGAGTAGCCATTTTGCTCATCCTTTTAGAGATATTCCTCCTTCCCGGTATTACGATCGCAGGAATAGGAGGCGCCTTATTTGCCATTGGAGGCGTTATTTATGCCTATACGTTAGGGCCAACGGCGGGACATATCACGTTGTTCGGTTCCATAATGGCTTTCGGGATTGCATTTGCCTGGCTCCTTCGCTCCAAATCATTTAGCAAAGTAGCCTTAAAAACGGATGTGGATTCAACGATTACTTCCAGCCGGGACCTGGGTATTCAGGTGGGCGACGAAGGAATCACCTTATCCCGGCTGGCCCCTATCGGAAAAGCGCTGATTAAAGATATAACCGTAGAAGCCAAATCTACCGGAGAGTTTATAGACGAAGATACGCCCGTTGTCGTGATAAGGGTCGACGGTTATAATGTATTAGTCATTACAAAAGAAGATACTATTCATTCACCTAATAAGTAAATTTTATGGACGTAAGTTTTTTACCTGCAATTTTATTAGGAGCGGCCATTCTGCTACTAATTATATTCTTTTACTATGTTCCGTTCCTGATGTGGATTTCGGCAAAAGTATCGGGGGTTAATATCTCCCTGATACAGTTATTTTTGATGCGTATCCGCAAGGTTCCTCCCGGCGTTATTACCCGCGCCATGATTGAAGCGCATAAAGCGGGATTGAAATCGCTTACCCGCGACGAACTGGAAGCCCACTACCTTGCCGGCGGCCATGTAGAAAGAGTAGTGCATGCGCTGGTTTCCGCATCCAAAGCGAACATCGACCTTTCCTTTCAGATGTCTACGGCTATCGACCTTGCCGGACGTGATGTATTCCAGGCCGTGCAAATGTCTGTAAACCCAAAGGTAATTGATACCCCTCCGGTTACAGCCGTTGCCAAAGACGGAATTCAGTTGATTGCCAAAGCGCGTGTAACGGTTCGCGCCAATATCAAACAATTGGTGGGAGGCGCCGGCGAGGAAACCATCCTGGCCCGTGTAGGCGAAGGGATTGTATCCTCCATCGGTTCGTCTGAAAACCATAAGTCGGTGCTGGAAAACCCTGATTCTATTTCAAAGTTAGTCTTAAGAAAAGGATTAGACGCCGGTACGGCATTTGAAATCTTATCCATTGATATTGCCGATATTGATATAGGTAAGAACATTGGCGCTACGCTTCAGATGGATCAGGCGCAAGCCGATAAGAATATCGCCCAGGCAAAAGCCGAAGAACGTCGCGCCATGGCGGTAGCTTTAGAGCAGGAAATGAAAGCCAAAGCGCAGGAAGCGCGCGCCAAAGTAATTGAAGCCGAAGCCGAAGTGCCGAAAGCAATGGCCGACGCTTTCCGTGAAGGCAACCTGGGAATTATGGATTATTACAGGATGAAGAACATTGAGGCGGATACCTCCATGCGTGAAACGATAGCCAAACCAACCGGCGGCCCGTCTAAAGTATGAGAACGTCATACAAGGAAGCTATTCAACCCTCTGAGCTTATCATAAATGAAGATGGAAGTATTTTTCATCTTCATTTAAAGCCGGAACAATTATCGGACAAAATCATTCTGGTGGGCGACCCAAATCGTGTACCTGCGGTAGCTTCTTTCTTTGATACGGCCGAATTTGATATTTCCAACCGCGAATTCCGTTCCATAACAGGAACCTTCGAGGGGAAACGGTTGACCGTCCTGTCGCATGGTATAGGATCGGACAACATTGATATTGTGCTGAACGAATTGGATGCCTTAGCCAATGTTGACTTCAAAACCCGTACCGTTAAACCCGATTTCAAACAGCTCACTCTGGTGCGTATCGGTACTTCGGGCGGGCTGCAATCCTTTATGCCGGTTGGTTCGTATGTGATTGCCGAAAAATCCATTGGTTTTGATGCCGTTATCTATTTTTATGCCAATAATGAAGAGGTTCGCGATATTGATTTTGAAAACGAATTGATAACACAACTGAATTGGCAAGTAGGCGGTATCTGGCCTTATGTAGTAAATGCGGACGTTTCGTTGGTTCAACAAATAGGAAGAAGCGATATTCCCCGTGGTATTACAATTACGACAAATGGTTTCTACGGCCCGCAAGGACGCAAAATCCGTTTAGCGCTTTTAGACCCGGATTTGAATAAAAAGATTCATGCTTTCGATTATTACGGCTGCCAGATCACTAATTATGAAATGGAGAGTTCCGCCTTGGCCGGCTTAGCTGCCTTAATGGGACACCGGGTGATGACCGTTTGCTGTATAATCGCCAGTCGTGTAGACAAAAAAGTGAATACGGACTATCAAAGCTCACTGACGGAATTAATAAAGATCGTGTTGGAACGAATTTAGAAAAGAAGAGGTTACCCTTAAAAAGAAACCTCTTCTTTCTTTTATTCCTTTAGAAGCTAACCGTAACCATTACCGGACAATGGTCGGAAGGGAAACGGGCGTCGTTACTATCAGTCAATACCCCATACTTATTTACCTGGATTCCTTTGGTAACAAAGATGTAATCAATCCGTCCCTCCAATGGAGAATCCAATTGAAAAGCTTGGTATGTCCCCAGTCGGGCCATAGGGCGGTTGCTTTGTCAGTTTATACGAATCCGTCAGCAATCCGTCGGCATAAATAAGCCGGATAGGCTCATCATCCGGGGTAGCATTGAAATCGCCCGTACAAAAAACGGGAGCATTACCGGCAATTGCCTTTATCCTCGACAACATAAGGTGCGATGACTGGCGACGGGCTTCTTTTCCTTCATGGTCATAGTATACATTAAAGAAATAAAACTCTTTCCCGGTTGCTTTCTCTCTGAACTTCGCCCAGGAGCAAATACGGTTACAACAAGTAGCATCCCAGCCTTTGCCCGGCACATCCGGCGTTTCAGACAGCCAATAGTTTCCTTCATCAAGCACAGTAAAGCGGCCTTTCTTATAAAAAATAGCCGAATGTTCGCCGCCGTCCTTCCCATCATCACGCCCTGCCCCGACATAATCATACGCCTCTACTTCCAATATATCATTTATCTGATGGATAAAACCTTCCTGCGTACCGAAAATATCGAAATCATGAAACCGGATCAGTCCTTTCACCATTTCTTTCCGATATACCCAGGAGTTCTTACCATCGCGCGGCGTATCCATCCGCAAGTTATAAGTAGCCACATTCAAATTTAATTGTTGGGCATACAAGCCGCTCGTAAAAAGCACGGCTGCAATAAATAATACTATTTTCTTCATACGTTCCTATTTTATGGTTTATATTAGTGTTAATGTAAATTAGATTTTCTATATCACGTGCGTGTGTTATCTTTGTGGCATGAAATATACTGATTATCAAAATAACGAAAAGAGCCTTCGGTCTTTGAC
>JAITRG010000226.1 GCA_031288515.1 Tannerellaceae bacterium | reverse complement strand
CTCTTCCGATCTACACTCACGCCCACGCCCACCCTCACGCCCACGCCCACACTCACACTCACACTCACACTCACGTCCCACACTCACGTCCCACACTCACGCCCACACTCACGCCCCACGCTCACGTCACACGCTCACGCTCATGTCCCATGCTCATGCTCATGCTCTGCTCATGCTCTGCTCTTTCGGGGCTTGAGGGGGGGCGCTTATTTCTATGTGGCGAATTATTTTATTATGGTTGAAAAGTTGTCTATATTTGTGGTAGAGGAAGGGCGTACCGGACTTTCGCGGGGCGGAGTCGGAGGTAGTTGGCCGGCATGCCTTTCCGCGTATGTTGTAAAATGTATATTAATCTTTAATATTCTGCGCTATGTTACGAAAATGTATGTTTATAGTAATGGGAACAAGTATGATGACAAGTATCGGTAATGCCCAGAGCGACCCTGTGCTGCTCTTTCCCAAAGGGGCTCCGGGCGAAACGGTCGGGCTGATAGAAAAAGCGGATACCGACGGCGGTCGGACGGGCGGGGAGACCGTTCTGCGCATCTCAAACGTAAGCGAGCCGACGATAACTTTGTATCCTTCGCCCGCCGATATAGCCGGTGGAGCCGCCATGATTGTCTGTCCGGGGGGAGGTTACAACATTCTGGCCTATGATCTGGAGGGCGACGAAGTATGTAAATGGCTGAACAGCCTGGGCATTACCGCCGTTCTGCTGAAATACCGTGTTCCCGGAAGGGAAGGCCGCCAGCGGTATGAAGCGGCTCTGCAGGATGTGCAACGCGCCATCGGCTACGTAAGAGCTCATGCCGGCGACTGGCACATTGACCGTGCAAAGATTGGCGTTATGGGGTTCTCGGCCGGCGCGCACCTGTCGGCTGTGGCAAGCAATAATTACAGGCAGCGCACGTATCCCAAAATTGATGCGGCCGACAATGTAAGTTGCCGCCCCGATTTCTGCCTGCTGGTATACCCTGCTTACCTGGACGCTCCCAATTTCCAGGTAGCCCCCGAACTGAAAGTGACCGCCGATACCCCTCCTACCCTGCTTATCCAGACAGAAGACGATAAGTCCCATATTAACGGCAGCCTTTTCTATTATTATGCTCTGAAGGAAGCAGGCGTACCTGCATGGATGCACCTGTACAGCAAAGGAGGACACGGGTACGGCCTGCGCGACACCCATTCGGCCGTAAACGAATGGCCTTACAGGGCGGAAGACTGGTTTCGCGAGACGGGAATCATCGAGTAGCCCCGCGGGGAATGTGCCCGCAGTTGACAGTTACAGACGAATATTATTCCCATACTTTTGTTTTCAAAGGGGAAAGGCTCTGTCCGAAAAATTCGTTTTGTAACTGTATCGTAGTTGTGTCTGCTTTGACAGTCTTAATGGCGTCGGCAAGTTGCTGGCTCCGCGAAGTCAGCCTTACTTCCCCTAATTCGGCAGTTGCGCCCTCCGATTGTCCGGCATAATGATTCGGATATTTTGAATACCAGGAAATTCCGGTAGTAACATTCGGTAAATTAAGGCGATTCAGGTTACGTCCCGACTGAGTGGTTGTCTGGTCTAATCGCACGTATTCGGGACAAATCGCCAGCATTTCCCCGGTTTCTATCTCATCCGCATGTCCTCCGTCCGTACTCTTACGCAAAGCTGTGATCTTTTTTTGAGTTTCGGGTTCTTCACGCAACTGGAACAAATAAACCGCATAATCTCTGGGCGATTCCATCTGTATTTGCAGGAAGTAAGGAAGAAAAGAGCCGTTTCCGCCATGAGTATTCACCAGAATAATCTTTTTCAGTCCATTACGTGCAATTTCCTTACAAGTCTCATCCAGCATGCGAATCATTAATTCAGTACTGTAGGCAATCGTTCCCGGCTGGTGTCTGGCTTCGAATATCTGCCCTGCGTAAAAGTCAGGATAAATGATACAGTATTCAAGTCCGGCAGCGCGTTTACACATCTCGCGCGCCCGGATAACGTCTGTCCCCAGAGGCAGTTGCGCCCCATGCTTTTCGAGTACGCCAATGGGAACAATACATACGCCTTCCGCCTGTCTGACCGCTATTTTAAAGTCGGGCGAGGTCAGTTGATCCCAAAAAAGCGGTAATTTACTGTCGAGGCTCAGCATTTCCTTCGCTGTTCCGGGTTGATCAGCCTCCGACTGTTCCAGTTTATCTGCCACATGCCGTTCGGCGGATAACAACGGGTAAGCAGCTCCGGCAGCAACTCCGGCGCCGATACCTTTTGCGATAAAATCTCTCCTTTTCATAAATAATTTGCGGGTTGTTTGTTTCTATATGGGATGCCAAATTACGTTTTTTATATCTCTTTACAAAATTGTCACGCCCGTTTTTTCAAACTGCTCTGTTTTTCATATCTTCGTACAACAAATGCGTAAGGTTATACATATCGATATGGATGCGTTTTATGCATCGATAGAACAGCGTGATTTTCCTGACTACCGGGGCAGGCCGTTGGCTGTCGGTTATGCCGAGGCGCGGGGCGTGGTGGCTGCCGCCAGTTATGAAGCGAGGAGGTATGGGGTGAGGTCTGCCATGCCTTCTAAAACGGCTTTGCGGAAGTGTCCAGGCCTGATATTTGTTCCTCCCCGATTTGATGTTTACCAGGAGGTATCGAACCGGATTATGGAGATATTTCTTGAGTATACCGATTTGGTAGAACCTTTGTCTCTCGACGAAGCGTTTCTTGATGTAACCGAAAACCATAAGAAGATTCCTTCGGCTACGCTTCTTGCCGGAGAAATTAAGCGGCGGATTAAAGAAGCTACCGGGCTGACGGCTTCGGCAGGCGTTTCATACAACAAGTTTCTGTCTAAGATAGCCTCCGACTATAATAAGCCCGATGGGTTGCTGACGATTCGTCCCAATGAGGCCGAAGCGTTTGTAGAATCGCTGAAAATAGAGCGTTTCTACGGAGTAGGAAGAGTTACCGCCGAGAAAATGCATCAGTTGGGTATCCATTCGGGAGGCGATTTGAAAAAGATGAGCGAAGCCTTCTTAATACAACACTTTGGTAAAGCCGGACATATTTATTACGAAAACGCCCGCGCCATTGACGAACGGGAAGTGAATCCGAACCGTACCCGCAAGTCTATCGGCGCCGAGAATACGTTTGATACAGACCTGGAGATTTCTACAAAGATGACGATCGAGCTCTACCATATCGCCCGCAGGACATGGGAACGGGTAGAGGAGAAACAATTTTACGGACGGACAATCACCCTAAAGATTAAATATACCGACTTTGAAACAATTACCCGTAATAAAACATTGCCTGCACCTGTCAATGATTTTCATATTTTCTGGAATATGGCAAAAGAAATGCTCAAGCACATAGACACCTCTCAAAAGAAAGTCCGCCTGATGGGATTGAGCATAAGCCACAATGAAGAGAATCCGCCCCCGCCCCGCGAGGCTATCCAGCTGGAATTAAAATTCAAGCCGTAAGAGAGGAGAGGTAACGGCTTATTGCCCGTTCGTTCGCCGTCGAACTACTTCATATATTATAATAGACGAGGCGACAGATACATTCAGCGAACCTATCGTTCCAAACTGAGGTATCTTTACCATATGGTCGCAGATACGAAGGTTTTCCATGGAGACGCCCGTATCTTCGGCGCCCACGACAATGGCTACCGGGCCGTCGTATGATATAGCGGTGTAGTTGTCGACTGCTTTCTCGCTGGCCGCTACTACCTTTATCCCGCTATCTTTCAGGAAACGGATCGCCTGGTTGATATTCTTTTCCTTGCACACCGGCAATACGTGCAGGGCGCCGGCGGACGTCTTGATGGCGTCTGCATTTACCGTAACGCTTCCTTTGGCGGGGATTACGATAGCATCTGCGCCGGCACATTCGCAGGTACGGGCGATTGCGCCAAAGTTACGGACGTCGGTGACGCCGTCGAGCAAGACAATGAAGGGGCTCTTCCCCAGCTCGTAAACAAAGGGGACAATGTCTTCGAGGCGTTGATAAGCCACCGGCGAGATGAAAGCGATCACCCCCTGGTGGTTTTTCCGGGTAATCCTGTCCAGGCGTTCAACGGGTACGCGCTGCAAGGGAATATCGCGTCCTTTCAATACGTTGAATAATTCTTTGGAGAGTTCGCTTTGCAACTCTCTTTTTATTATTATTTTATCGATTTCCTTATCGGATTGTATGGCTTCAATAATCGCCCGGATACCGAAAATCATCTCATTTTCCTTCATAGATTGTACTATTATAAATTAAGCAGTTCGCGGGCGTTGGCCATCGAAGCATCGGTAAGGGTAGCTCCGCTCAGCATACGGGCCACTTCCGTGATACGCTCTTCGTTTGTAAGTTTTTTAATTTGTGTGACGGTATGCTCGTCTGTATCTTGTTTGTAAACGTAATAATGTTCCTTTCCCTTAGAGGCTATCTGTGGCAAATGGGTAATGGCAATCACTTGCATCTTGCCACCCAGTTCTTGCATGATTACGCCCATCTTATCGGCTATATCACCCGATACGCCCATATCTACCTCGTCAAAAATAATAGCCGGAAGCGCCGTGAATCCGGCAATCATCGCTTTTATACAAAGCATCAGACGCGAAATTTCTCCTCCCGAAGCCGTTTGCGCCACCCGTTCCAATACTCCGCTCTTATTGGCCGAGAACATGAAACGGACATCGTCCGTACCGTCGCTTTCCGGCTCCGGCTTCTCAATGAAGTCTACCCGGAAGCGGGTATTGGGCATTCCCAGGAGGGATAATTTGTTCATCAATTCTTTTGCTATGCCTTCCGACGCTTTCTTCCGCTCGACGCGTAATTGGGAAGCAAGTTTTTTCAGTTCCCTGTAAGAGGCTTCCGTCCGGCTGGTTAGCTCATTGATTTGTTCGTCGAAAGAGTCAATGGTTGCCAACTGCTTCCCATACGCTTCACGCAACGTTATTAACTCTTCCACGGTAGATACCCGGTGCTTTTGTTCCAATGAATAAAGCAAGTCCAACCGTTCATTCACCCATTGCAGACGTTCGGGGCTAAACTCGATATCTTCTCCCTGAGAACCCGCTTCCGAGGCTAAGTCGTTCAAGTCGATATAGGCGGTGCGGAGGCGTTCGGTTATTTCCTTTGCTTTCGGATAATACTTGTCTAATGCTTCGGACGTCGACAAAGCTTCCTTTAGTAACTGCACGCTTCCCTGTTCTTCGCCGTTAAGCAATTCAGCGATTTTATAGAGGGCGCTTTTTATTTCTTCGGCATGCGAGAGGGTTGTCAATTCCTTTTCAAGTTCGTCCTGTTCGCCTTCAGTCAGTTTGGCTTCCAATAATTGTTCCAGTTGATAACGGATATAGTCTTCATCCTGTCTGGACTGGGCAACTTTCTCCAATAGCTCCTTCAACTGTTTTTTCAGTGATTGATAAAAGGCATATTCTTTTTTATATTGCGTTAAGGCAGATTCGTTTTGCGCCATTACGTCCACCACTTTCAACTGAAACTTCGTATCAGCCAACAACAGGTTTTGATGCTGGGAATGAATATCAATCAGCAGATTCCCCAATTCCTTCACGTCATTCAGCGAAGCCGGCGAATCGTTGACAAAAGCCCTCGACTTACCCGAAGCAAACAACTCGCGCCGGAGGATACAGGTCTCCGTGTCGTACTCTAAGCCTTTCTCTTCAAAGAAGGATTGCAAACGATAGGCCGAAATATCAAAGACGGCTTCGATTACGCATTTGTCTTCTCCGCTCTTGATGCCTTTGGAGTCGACCCTTTGTCCGAGCACAAGTCCCAAGGCTCCGAGTATAATAGACTTGCCGGCTCCTGTTTCGCCTGTTATTACGGTAAACGAATCGGTAAAGCGAATATCGAGGTTGTCTATTAATACATAGTTTTGAATATATAGTGATTTCAGCATGGCAGGTTATTTTTTTAGCGCTTCCAGACGGGTTGTTTCAGTAGGATACAAGTCGGAAAGCATCTTGTAGCCGTTTTGTTTCTCCTGGCTGTTTGCTTTGGAATAAATAGCGACCAGTTCATCCAGCTTAGCCTCTGAAAACAGTTGAAGCAAGACGGATGTGGGGCGGCTTCGTTTATATTCTTCCATGGCCGGCAACGCTTCAAGGATAGTGGTACGCCCCCGGTCGGCATTGGCAGCCATTTCGTCTAATCCTTTCCGGTGCCAGGCGTACCACATGTCGCGGAACGGCTCGGCCTGGCTCTCGGTAATAGCCGTGATAACCGCATGCCGGTTGCGGCTATTATCAAAGGCTTTCCAACCGTTCCAGCCGGGTTGCGACTGGCATAAGTTAACGATTTGCTGTGCCTGCTGGAAAAGGGAAGTCCCACCTCTGGGAGAAAAGCTGTCGAAATCAAATCCCAGGATAAGATAGATATAATAAACGATTGTGGCGGTAAGATTATTTTGCAGCGTATTCTCTGTATATTCCAAGGGCGAGAACTCTACGTATTCGAAATCAAGCTGTACATCGCGGAAGTTTACCGTTGTCGTAGTATAACTCGAATTATACACCGGGCGGCGCGCTTGTATCTGTATTTCCGACTTGAAATTATCCCCCTCGCGTTCATTAATAATAATAGTCATCGTACATTCTATCTTTTCATTGACGGCAAAAGTAGCGTCTGTCCACTTCCTGTTATTAACGAACTCCATCAACGCTGTCTGAAGCGAGGTATATATTTGCTTACTACCCTGAATCTTATCGCTGTTTATCGTTATCCGGGCATTAATCTCCTGTGCCTTCGCCTCATAAAATCCGACGGCAGACAAGCATATTAACAGGAATATTGCTATTGTTTTCATTTCAATAAATCAACTAACTTGTCTACAATATCCAGGGCTACTTCCTGTTTGCTTTTCACGGGGTAAACGGTTGTCGCGCCTGTATTGTCGAGAATGGTTATTTTATTTGTATCTACGCGGAAGCCTGCTCCCGGTTCATGTAATGAATTGAGTACAATAAAATCGAAACGCTTCTTTTCCAATTTAGCTTTGGCATAAGCAAGCCCCCTGCTCGTTTCCAGAGCAAAACCTGCCAGCTTCTGGTTTTCCCTTTTCATCTCTCCAAGCGAAACCGCAATGTCTTTATTGGGAACCAGCCTGAGAGTGAGTTCTCCTTCGCTCTCCCTTTTTATTTTCTCCAGGGAAACTGCCTCCGGGCGATAATCAGCGACTGCCGCACACAGGATAGCGGCGTCCGTCTCCGGGAAAAAAGAAACTGCCGCCTGATACATTTCTTCGGCAGACTCAATATCGATACGCTTGATATGGGGATGCGAGACGGCCAGGGCAACAGGCCCGGATAGTAAAATAACATCCGCTCCTCTTTGTGCACAAACCTCGGCAAGGGCAAATCCCATCTTTCCGGATGAATAATTCCCTATAAAACGCACCGGGTCTATCTTTTCATACGTGGGGCCGGCCGTTATCAAAATCTTTTTTTTTTGAAGGCTGCATTGAGAAGTAAAGAATGTTTCCAGCCGGCGGATAATACGATCCGGCTCTTCCATCCGCCCTTTACCTGTCAAATGGCTTGCCAGTTCTCCTTCTGTGGGTTCAATGATATAATTGCCGAAAGAACGGAGTTTATCTAAATTCTGCCGGGTCGCCGGATGGGCAAACATATCCAAGTCCATAGCCGGAGCGACAAAAACGGGCGCTTTGCACGACAGGTAAGTCGTAATCAACATATTGTCGGCAATACCGTTTGCCATTTTCCCGATGGTAGAAGCCGTAGCCGGCGCTATCAACATGGCGTCCGCCCAAAGCCCTAAATCAACATGACTGTTCCACGTA
>JAITRG010000117.1 GCA_031288515.1 Tannerellaceae bacterium | reverse complement strand
AAAGGCATTATAATGGTTTACTCAACACACTATAATGCTTTTTTTTGGAATAAATCTCTCTCCTCCGGCTCCGGCTGTAAGGAAACTGAAAGGTCTTCTTGCGTCTCCTTTCAGAATTTTGTTCTGTAAACCAGGTGTTTGCGGCAAAACTGAAAACTGAAAGGAAAGGCGGGGAAGTATACTTTAGCAGGGGAATCGTACGGATTGAAAAGAAGAAAAGAGTACCTTTGCGCGGATAATCCGATAAAGAATAATGGCCGGGCTTTATATACATATTCCTTTTTGCGCCAGGCGCTGTTTGTATTGCGACTTTTATTCCAATGTAGAGATGAGGTACAAAGAGGCGTTTCTGACGGCTCTTTTAAAAGAGATGGAGATGCGGAGGGATTATCTGGGGAGCGAACCGGCGGAAACAATTTATATCGGCGGAGGTACGCCGTCGCAATTGACTGCCGGCGATTTGCGGAGGATATTTGATACGGTTTACAACCTGTTTTCTATAAAGGAAGATGTAGAAGTTACCCTGGAAGCGAATCCGGATGATATGACGCCGGAGTATGTGAAATCTCTCCGGGCGCTGCCTGTCAACCGTATCAGTATGGGGGTACAGAGCTTCTGCGACGCCGATCTTGCTTTTTTACGGCGCCGGCATAACAGGGAGCAGGCCATACAGGCGGTATCCCTCTGTAAGGAAAATGGACTGGATAACATAAGTATCGATTTAATATACGGGCTGCCCGGCCAGACGGCGGAAGCCTGGGAAAAGAATCTGGATGGCGCCGTCCGTTTGGGAATACCCCATCTTTCGGCTTACCACTTAACCTATGAAGAAGGGACAACGCTTAATCGGCTAAAAGAATCCGGGAAGATTAAGCCGGTAGATGAAGAAATAAGCCTGTCGTTATTTTCCGTATTGACAGAACGCCTGACGGAGGCGGGATATATCCATTATGAAATATCCAATTTTGCTTACCCCGGTAAAATATCCATCCATAACAGCGCTTACTGGAGAGGCAAGAAATACCTGGGAGTTGGCCCGTCTGCCCATTCGTATAATATAGAAAGCCGGCAGTGGAATGTTTCCTCGCTTATACATTATATAAAAGGAATAACGGCAGGCGCTCCGGCGATAGAAACAGAGATGTTAAATATTCCCAATAAATACAATGATTATATTATTACCGGACTTCGGACGATGTGGGGGATCAGCCTGTCTTATATTCTGACAAATTTCGGTAAAAAAATGCAAAATTATTGTTTAAAGCAAGCAACTCCCTTTATAAACCGGGGATTGATTCGTTATTCGGATGACAAACTGCTATTATCCAAAGAGGGAATATTTGTTTCGGATAATATCATGAGCAGCCTGTTGTGGGTATGATTTTTATACAAAATAGGCGTTTTGGGTGACGAAATCCATAGAATTAAGTATATCTTGCGTATATTTTAGAGATATTTGAGTAAAAAAAACTTTGTTATATCAAACTTATACTTATATTTGCGTCGTTAATGTGAGAAGGTGCCATATTTGTATATCATATCGGGCTGCAATGGTGCGGGAAAGACGACAGCGTCCTACACGATATTGCCGGAGATGCTGAAGTGTAAGGAGTTTGTCAATTCCGATGAAATTGCAAAAGGAATTTCGCCCTTTAACTCAGACAGTATTGCTGTCGCCGTGGAAGCGGGCCGTATAATGCATAGACGAATAAAGGAGCTTATTGCGGCAGGCGAGACCTTCGCTTTAGAAACCACATTAGCAACGCGTTCTGTAGTGAAATTGATGCAAGATGCCCAGGAGAAAGGTTATTATGTAACGTTACTCTATTTTTGGCTGAATACGCCTGACTTGGCTGTAGAACGGGTGAAGATGAGAGTTGCTGCCGGAGGGCACAACATTGCCGAAAATACAATCCGCAGGCGATACGAATCGGGGATACGGAATTTGTTTGAACTTTATCTGCCTGCCAGCGATTATTGGATGATTACAGATAATTCGGAACCGCCAATGGAGGTGATTGCAAAGGGATTTAAAAATGATAAAAAAGAAATATTCAACCTCAGCGTTTTTAATAAACTTGAACAAAAGTATCAATATGAATGAACAAGAGATTAGAGAATTCGAGGAAAATGTAGTAAAAGGCGCTAACATCGCTTTTCAACGTTTGGTTTCTCAAAAGAAAAAAGAAAACGGAGAATTGGTTTTCTCTCGCAATGGACAGATTTTCCGCGTAAAAGCGGCTGATTTAGATAAGTTTGGCGTATGATTTCATTACATTACTTCTGATAATAAGATAAAGCGTAAATAATATGCAACATATTATTCACGCTTTTTTATTTTTCTACGATCGATTACTCTTACTCAACCAATCTCATCTCATCAAGCAGATAGTGGGCGCCGGCGTATTTATCGATGATAAAGAGGACGTAGCGGACGTCTACAATGATGCTTCGCTGATAGTCGGGCAAGTATTGGATATCGCCGCCGACGCCTTCCCAGTTACGGTCGAAGTTGATACCGATCAGTTCGCCGTTATTATTTAATACGGGGCTTCCCGAATTTCCTCCCGTGCTATGCGTGGTAGCGGCAAAGGCTACAGGCATTTTACCGGCAGGCGTCCGGTATCGCCCGAAATCTTTGGCGACATACAGTTCCTTCAGTTTATCCGGCGCTACAAACTCCCAGTTGTGAGGGTCTTCTTTTTCCATTACGCCGTCTAATGTTGTCTGATATTCGTAAGAAACGGCGTCGTGCGGATTGTATCCTTTTATCCGGCCATAGGTAAGGCGGAGGGAAGAGTTTGCGTCAGGGAAGCTGGCTTTGTCGCCATACATCTCCAACAGCCCTTTTACGTAATTACGGTGGGCGAACGCATAATCGGCGTCAAACTCCGTTAACGCTTCGGCTAACTGTTTTTTTTCGTTTTGTACGGAAGTTACAAAAAGAATCATCGGGTCTTCTTTTAAGGCTTTGACGGAAGGATGATGAACGAAACTGTTGAAATTAGCGTCGCTTCCAAAGATAGATTTCTCGAAAATATAGTCGACGAACCGGTCTGTATCTCCCTTGAACCGTTTATCTATCGTTGAGAAATAAGCAGGCTGCCATTTGGCAGGGATGAGCTTCCTGTATTCTTTAAGCATTACTTTGGCTATTTTTTTATCTACTTCCGGAGCATAGTCTTTATCTGCAAAACGATGATAGGCCAGTTCCAGCAGGCGGATATTCGATTGCTGTTCGGCTTTGTTTTTCCCGTTTAGCGCAATGATAACCGAGTCCATTTCCGCCGGCGCCCTTGAAAATTCGATTCCGCGTATAATCGCTTCGTCCAGCATCCAGTTGCGGAAACGTAAATCTTTCCCGTCTGCCACAATATGTTCAATCATGAGCAGCACTTCTTTGTATTCTTCCGGTTTACCGTTTTTACCTGCCCATTCGATCAGGTTGTCCTGCTCGGCTTTTTTTACCTGTTCGAAGTTGCGTTTGTTTATTGCCCAGTTTGAGCCGATAGCATTCTTGTAAGCATTGGTGGAACCGGCATATTTACTGGCGTATTGAATCCGTACGGCCGGGTCTTTCAGCATTTCTTCCAGCATCGCTTCCTGGCGAAGATTACGGATATTGATACGTACCGCATTGTCTATATCCCTCCGTTCGGCTACTTCCCAGGAGGTATAATATTTGCTGGTGCGCCCGGGAAAACCAATCATCATGGCAAAGTCGTCTTCCTGTACGCCTTTCAGGGAAATCGTGAACCAGCGTTTGGGGCGAAGGGGGACATTGGTCTCCGAATAATCCGCCGGATTACCGTTTGCGTCTGCATATACGCGAAAGACAGAGAAATCGCCCGTATGACGCGGCCACATCCAATTGTCTGTATCCGCCCCGAACCTGCCGATAGAAGAGGGAGGGGCGCCAACCAGACGAACATCGGAATACACTTTCTTCGTGAACATATAATATTGGTTTCCTCCGTAGAAGGCCCTGATTTCTACTTCCGTTCCGGGATTATTCCGGAGGAATGACTCGCCGGCCTTTTCTTTTGCCAGGTTTGTAAGATACCTTGACGAGAGGAAATTCATGCTGTTCGGATCGTTGTCTGTTGCCAAAGCTGCTTTCACATACTCGGTTACATCTTCTATTTTATCGATAAAGGTAACGTTCAATCCGGGATTGGGTAATTCCTGTTCACGGTTTGCCGCCCAGAAACCGTCTGTAAGGTAATCCCGCTCAAGCGAACTGTGTTGCTGTATCCAACTGTATCCGCAATGATGATTGGTGAGTATCAATCCTTCCGGCGATACGACTTCTCCCGTGCACCCTCCGCCGAAAATAACGACTGCGTCTTTCAGCGACGACGAGTCGGGGCTATAAATATCATAGTCTTGCAGTTTTAAACCTAAAGCCTGCATATCGGCAAACTTCTGCTGTTTCAATAAGGGAAGCAGCCACATCCCTTCGTCGGCTGTCACAGGTAGAGACAACGCCGTTATCAATATCGTTAAAATAGATTTCTTCATTCCGGTAGTTATTTGTTATATGTTCTTTATTAATTATACGTTTTCTTTCCACTGGCTGTAAGGCGTTTTCGAAAGCATGGAATTATAATATCTCCTGTCTGCCGTCACTTCCGCGCCTATCCAGCCGGGTATTTCAACTGGTTCGTGTTCGGACTCCAGTTCAATCTCGGCGATGATGAGCCCTTCATTGTCGCCGTGGAATACGTCCACTTCCCACACGTGTTTGCCTGCCGGTACGTAGTGGCGTACTTTGTCGATGATTCCGGAGACGCAAAGTTTCATAAGTTCTTCGCCATCGGCCAAAGGGATTTGCCGTTCAAATTCGTACCGGCTCCAGCATTTCCCGTCGGAAGGGCCTTTGATCGTAAGGAAAGCGTCGTCTCCGGCAATACGTACGCGGACTGTGCGCCCCTGGTCGGCGCAGATATAACCTTGCGTTATCCGCTCTGAACTGCAGGCGTCTTTCTCAAAGTTGCCTGTTACGGTAAACTTCCGTTCTGTTTCAATCGCCATATTATTGTTATTTAATGGTAACCATTGTGGCTCCGAAACCGTATTCGCGGAAAGAAGCGTCTTGGTAATAATATTCTTTATACTTGGTTTTCAGCTCCTTTTCAATGCTGTTCCGTAATACGCCGTCTCCTTTACCATGTATGAATACAATCTTTTGCCCTTTGTGTCCGGCATATTGGGCAAGTATTTCATGGAACCTGTTCATTTGATAGCTTAGCAGGTCGGCGCTGCTCATGCCATTTGTATTATCGAGCAATTGATTAATATGTAAATCCACTTCTAAAACAGGGGAGGGGGCTTTCTTTTTGGGTTCGGGCCTGGGGAGGGGTTTATCGATACGTACCTTTTGCCGGAGAGCGTCCTGTAATTCGGCGGATGAGATCAGCAATTCCCTTTCGGGTAAATCCCCTTTCACAACAGGGTAGATCAACGCGTCTTCTTCAAAGAAATCATTTTCCATGAAGCAATGTCTTTTATAGAATTTCACGGTATCTATACGGAGTTCTACCGAAACGGCATTCTTTAAAGCATACGGCTTGTCTTTCTTAAAGGCGATACACTGTATGCAGATACGTTCCAGGTCGTTTATATCTTCTTTGCCGAATTCTTCGATGAATATTTTTGTATTAGGTTCAATCAGTCCGTTATAACGGCTTTCCCAGCTATTGTTATTCCTGTTCATATAGTTAAAGAACAGATAGTAATTGCTTTCATTGATAAAGTAACATTCGTATCCGCTTTGCTGGATAGCTTTGGGTTCGAGCGGAAGGTAAGCCAGGAATATGTTCAGCCGTTCTCCTCCGGGCGTTTCTTCAGGAATGGCTTCTTCTCCGGGTTCTGGTTTGGGTTGAGGTTCCGGCGCCGTTATAACGGGAGCCTGCCGTTTGGGTTTCAATGAATGAGTTTGCGAGTCAAGATGTTCGACTACTACCAGTTCACGGATAAGGGCCGGTATTTCAAAACCGTCATCCCCCTCTACAATTACTTGATCCTTACCCTTAAAACTACGCACAATACCTCCCCCGACGCTGTTGAGGAAACGTACTTTATCACCTGCTTTTATATTCATATCATCTTTTCGGATTGTTATCCGGCAAAGTTCATTAATTTTGCGCAAATTTTAAAGGAATGGCTATAAAAACTCAACAAATACATATAGAAGAATACAATTACCTGCTGCCGGACGGGAGAATTGCCAGGTTCCCTCTTCCCCAAAGGGATGAATCCAAATTATTACTGTACAAAGACGGCAAAGTAGGCGAGACGGTATTCAAGCAGATTACAGACTACCTGCCCGAAGGCTCTTTGCTGGTCTTTAACAATACGCGGGTGATACAGGCCCGCCTGTTTTTCAGGAAAGAAACGGGCGCGCAGATTGAACTGTTCTGCCTTGAACCGCTGGAGCCGCACGATTACGCCCGGATTTTCCAGCAAACAGAACGTTGCGCGTGGCTATGTATGGCAGGTAATCTGAAAAAGTGGAAAGGAGGGATACTGCGTAAAGAGTTACGGATTAAAGATACGCCCGTCTGTTTAAAAGCCGAAAGAAAACAATCCTCCGGCGATACCCATACCATTGAGTTTACGTGGGATAATGCCTCCTTTACATTTGCCGATTTACTGGATGCGGCGGGCGTCTTGCCCATTCCTCCTTACTTACGCAGGGAAACGGAGGCAAGCGATTTGAAAACGTACCAAACCGTTTATTCAAAGATAAAAGGCTCTGTGGCCGCTCCGACAGCCGGGCTTCATTTTACGCCGGAAACGCTTACCGCCTTGGCCGACAATGGATTTGAATGTGAGGAAGTAACCCTTCACGTAAGCGCCGGAACGTTCAAACCGGTAAAAAGCGAAACAATTGAAGGGCACAGAATGCACGCCGAGTTTATCGCCGTAGACCGGGCCTGCATAGCGCATATAAAAGAACATCCGGACAATATTATAGCCGTAGGGACTACCTCTGTCCGTACATTGGAAACGCTCTACTATACAGGCGTTATCCTGGCGGGTAATCCCGACGCTACCCCTGAAGAATTAACCGTAAGCCAGTGGGCGCCTTATAAGGAAGCCAATAACACGCTTACCGCCGGACAGGCCTTGCAGCATATCCTAAACTATTTAGACAGGCATAACCTGGATAAACTGCTAACGACTACACAGATACTGATAGCCCCGGGCTATACGTTCAAGATAGTAAGAGGCGTCGTTACCAACTTCCATCAGCCTAAAAGTACCTTATTGTTATTGATCTCCGCTTTTGTAAAGGGCGACTGGAAAAACATCTACGACTATGCCCTTTCCCACGATTTCCGTTTCCTGAGCTATGGCGACAGCTCCTTATTGCTTTAAGCCCGGCAGGTATTTGAAATGAAAAAGGAGCATTTTATCACAAAATACTCCCTCTTCTTTTAGAATAACCAAATTACCCATACTTAAAACTAACCCCATTGCTCATTGGATGAATCTGATATTCTCTTTTATGCAAAATGTGATTTGCATAGTAGTACAAGCTTATAGTATTTTAAATCCAGTTAACAACTATGTAAGATGTTTACTGTTCCAAGGTAAATAAAAAATAATATGGTAAAAATAAGTAGAAGCAATTATTAATGCAAGACAATTAAAGGCAAAAAACAACAAACTTGTGTCATTTTTTCTCTTTTTCATAAAGATTGTTTCCGTATAAGACAATATTTCAGTGAGATTGTAAATAATTTATGAAAAATATTTTCGTTTATCGAAACGAAAGGTTTATATTTGAACAGAATATGAAACTTAACCTATAGTGTCCGTCATGTTATCAAATCGAATTCTTAATGAAGTATTAGTTCATACAATGCAAAGGGTGATCCCTAAAAAGGCGCAGTTGGCTAATATGATTTCGGAAACGCTTTCTATGGAAAAGGAAACCGTTTACAGGCGTTTGCGAGGGGCGACGATGTTTACGCTTGGAGAAGTAGCCGCCTTATCCCGGAAGTTTAATTTTTCTTTGGATGAAATTCTTATCGGCATTGAACAGAACGCATCAGTCACTAATATGATGTTGAAGCCGTTCTATACAGAAAAAAAGAAAGGAACGGAAAAAAATGCCAATACCACGATTGCCTTCGTTGAAGACTTTGTAAAAGACAGAGACACGCAGTTTGGGATGGCATTAGGGAGCATTCCGTTTCCGGTGATTATGCCCTATAAACACATATCCGATTATTATAAGTATAAATATAAATTGCATGAAAAAGAGTTATCGAGGCCTGTCTATTTTAGAGACGTAAAGCAACAATTACCGGAATGGAAGCGGGAAAATATGATGGATACCTATAATCTTTTTCGCGAAATATCCCACACCATTTATATATGGGACAAAAAAATAATACCGGTTATCGTAAATGATATCCTTTACTTTAAAAGCCTGGGGCTGATGGATAAAGAAGATATAGAAGAACTGAAGAGCGAATTATTTTCGTTAATGGATGGCATGGAAGAAACCGCTTCCATAGGAATATTCAACAGCACGGGGAATAAATGCGATATCTATATCTCGGACGAAGATATTGACTCTACGTATGCTTACCTGTGGTCTGAAAACCGCTGCACAAGCCTTTTAATTACCCATTATATGTACCTGCTGGTTTCGTATAACAATAAAAGCAAATGTAAGGAAATCAAAGACTGGGTGAACTCCATGAAGTTTAACTCTACGCTGATATCCGGAACCGGAGGGAAAGAGCGCATCCTGTTTTTCAAACAGCAGCGGGAAGTTATCGGAACTTTATAAAAAGGCGTTTGACTTCAGGACAATCTATTTATTCTGCAGCATCCGTTTGTTCAATATTTATTTCGAAGATTCCAACTGTAGCGCCAGGTTGCGGAGTCATTAGCAGGCGGATTTTATCTGTTTCCACTTGACGCCCCGGGTGAACCATATTAAATTGATCTTTGAAGACATGATATTCATCTGTCAGATATAACGGGAATGTTTCCCACGTACCTTTGTTATCATACTGTAGAGACCACTTTCGAGGTATTTTTACTTCGTGGCCGTCATCATACCAATAAACAGAAACGCTTTGTATATCTGTTGGTTTATCCAGCGAAACAGTAATCTGCTGATCTTTTCCTTTCTGATCCCGGCTGGTCCATTTATACACAGAATTGTCAGAAGATGATTGAGGTAACTGATTATCAGCTACTGCGGATAAATTATCGGATGTATTAGTAAAAGAAGCTTCCAGGCCTTTATACTTTCCATGCGTTATCAGATGCCGGTTTACATAAGGCTGAACCTGATCGGATTCAGGAAACCATACCATCATTGTACCTTCATCACGGTTATTCCATGCAAAATAAGGCAATAAGGTCAGTTGGCAGGGTTTATTCCCTTCAGGAGATTTCTCCCAGGCAACTGTTTTTATCTGAGGAATTCCATTCAATACTGCTTCGGTATAGACGCCATATCGAGCTGGAACAGATGTTTGCGGAATAAATACATTCGGCAACCGGTCTTCATTATCAATTCCTTCTGCACAATACACCAACGGGCCACGGGTCACAGAAAGACGCCCGCGGTCGGCTTCCACCTGTTCAATAGCGGAAGAATAACATACCGGCATCGATAAATACAGTTCCACTTTATCTCCTTTTTCCCATGTCCGTTGAACAGACGCAAAACCTTTTGTTACTTCCGCTTTTACTTCCGCTCCATTTACCTTTATATTCCATCCGGAAGACTGGTTATTTATATAACTGTATAGCTTGCCCGGAACAAACTGGCGTCCTGTCCAGGTTGGTATTCTCAATTTCAACGTAAATGTTTGTTGTCCCGCCTCCGGCGAGATATCAAAATGAATAGATTCTCCAAACGGATATTCAGTCGTTTGTTTGATATGAACCTTTCCTTTCTCCAACGGCAAAGTACTGCTGTTCCCGGCGTAGAGAGAACAATAAACCTCATCTTGCGTGGTAGCATAGATCATTCCCGGAACCTGCGGAATCAGACGAGCCAGGTTGGACGGGCAACAAGCGGTTCCAAACCAGGGAGAACGCCCTCTCATTCCATGATTAAAAGGCTTTATCCCATCTGCTTCCAGGGGATTCAGATAGAAAAAACGGTTTCCTTCCAAATTAACTCCTGCCAGCACGTTATTCAATAAAGCGATTTCGGCCACATCCATGTATTTTCCATCTTTCTCCATCAGAAACATACGGTGATTAAAGAATACATTTCCCACTGCCGCACAGGTCTCGTCAAAAGCTTCTTTATTAGGCAGGTCATATTCCGGCCCGAATCCTTCGATTCCGTGAACAGCGCCCAAACCTCCCGTGATATGCATTCGCGTATCGACTATATTATGCCAGATACTCTCCAATGCCGGACGGAGCGAAGCATCATTTGTATATACGCTTGCGTCCGCCATCCCGGAATACAGGTAGGCGGCCCGGACAGCATGCCCTGCTGCTTTTGTCTGTTCGCGAACAGGTAAATGCTGCTGCGCATATTCAGGCGACATGGTTCCGCTTCCTTCAGGCTGGTAAGTAATGCCTCTGATATCAATAAACTTTTTAGCCATCTGAAGATATAAGCTATCGTTGGTTACCCGGAACAGTTTAATAAGCGCTAATTCTATTTCCGGATGTCCCGGAGCCTGATTTACCGGTTTTCCGTCATTGTAATTCGGATCACCTTCAAAAAAGACATGGTTTATATGTCTTGTATTCTCTTCTGCCGTTTTTAACCATTTATCTTTTCCGGTTGCCTGGTAATAAGCGATAGCTCCTTCATACATATGTCCCATATTATACAATTCATGACTATGGACAACAAAAGAATAAGGGGCTGCTCCCATTTCATTCACCCGTTCTCTGGATACTCCGGTTATATGCGATTCGTAATTATAACCATCTTTTTGTTGGGCGTCAGCGATAATATCAATAATCCGGTCCATCTCCCGTTCCAGTTCCGGGTCATGCTCCAATTGCAACAGATAAGCAGCCCCTTCCATTACTTTGTATAAATCGGATGAAACGAAACGATGCGGAAAAGGCAATTCATCTTTAATCCCTTTCAGATAACTTCCCG
>JAITRG010000116.1 GCA_031288515.1 Tannerellaceae bacterium | reverse complement strand
AAAGCCCGGAGGGAGCCGCAGGCGAGCGAGGCCTTGGAGCGGATAGCCCGACCCGACCGCAGGGAGGGGCACGCCCTGCTGCTCTCTCCCATCAGGGATTGAGGGGACGGCGCCGGTTTTTATTATGCAAAAAGAGAGCGCTCTTACCGGAACGCTCTCTTTCTTTCTTTTGTATAAAAGGGAATGATTATTCGATCTTCTTATTAAGGAATATATGTCCCAGATAACCGGCGACAATTACTGCTATCCCGACAAGAAGGGTTGAGTTGCTCAGGTTATGCGTGATAGTTGGCAGTACAAGTATAACCACGCCAATAAGAAGTACGAAAACTCCCAGATATTTTAACGGCTTATTCATGATTATGGATATTTATAATTATTTTTATTTTTCTATCGCAAATAAAGCAATAATAACCCGATTGCAAAAATATTTTAGAATAAAAATAATGAATCGATTGATTTTAGCCTTTATATTTGTAGAAATAATCTGAATTTGAAATGGTACGGATAGTGTATGTCGTTTATGCATGGCTGGTTTTTGTCCCTGTCTTCGTGGCAGTAACGATTCTCGCGGCGGTTGTTACCTTTGCCGGCTGTCTGCTGGGAGGAGAGAAGGTTTTTGCTTATTATCCGGGGATGATCTGGTCGCGGTTAACTTGCTGCCTGGCGCTTTGCCCTGTAAAAGTACGCGGGCGGGAATATATTAACCGTAAACAGTCGTACGTATTCGCGGCTAATCACCAGGGAGCGTTTGATATATTCCTTATTTATGGCTTCCTGGGCGTTCCTGTCAAATGGGTTATGAAGGCCGGGCTGGGCAAAATACCTTTTGTGGGAGCCGCTTGCCGGGCTGCGGGTTTTATCTTTGTGGATAATTCTACCCGGAAGGCTGCCGCCGGGAGTATTATTGAGGCCGGGAAGGCGTTAAGGAACGGGGCGTCTATCGCCATTTTCCCGGAAGGTTCGAGAACCTGCGACGGGAAAACGGCTAAATTCAAGAAAGGGGCTTTTCAGATGGCTTTCGACCAGCGCCTGCCCATTATCCCTGTCACGTTAAATGGCCCTTTTCATATCTTGCCGATTCATTCGCTGAACCTCAAATGTCATAAGATGGAGATGATTATCCATCCGCCTGTCCTGACAGACGGGATTGAATCCTCTAACGGTTTGAAGGAGCTGGCCGGGCAGGTGCACGAAATTGTCTCTTCCGCGCTGTGGAAAGAATATAAATAGTCCGCGTTCAGAACGAAAGCAGTCCTCTTTTGGAAACGGTCAAACCGAAGCCGATACTTCTGGCGTAAACGGCGCCTCTGTCGGCAGCGAATGAGCCGGTAAATAACCAGCCGGGCAGTTCCGGGCGCCGGCAGGATATTTCCAGTAATCCGGAGGTACTGTCTTTCCTTTCCAGGAAAGGACGTCCATGTCTTCCCCAGCTTCTCATGTCCGACAGTAAAATCCGGTAATCAATCAGTGGCGTTATCGAACCTTCCAGTCCCATATGGAGGGCGCTTACGCGATTGTTCAGAAAGCCTGGCGAACCGTCGGTATTATATTCCGGAGAAGGTAACAGGGGCGACCCTAATCCGCGGTTAAAATAAGATACGCCGGTAGTGTATTCGCCGTTATTATAATAATTGTCAGCTCCCCCGCCTATTCCCGGATGCAAATCATGGTCGAACTCAATAAAGTGGAAAGGCCCGGTCTGGTTGCGTGTTTCCAGGTATTCGACAACCATTTTCCGTATCCAGGGGAACGTCTTTAAATCTATCTGCAATCCCCACAGGCCGTCATTGCCATTCTGAAATTCCATCCCTGACTTGTCCTCAAAGTAACGCTGGTGACAGACATGTGCAGCCCAGTCTTCCTGCGCAAAACTTACTTTGAAATCGTAGGAGCCATAATGATTACCCAGCACGTTTATCCGGTCTGACAGGGTTGAACCTTCACCCCCTTCTTTTCCGAGAACAACGCGGACAAAATCTTTCAACGATTGCGGCTGCCTGCCTATGGAAGGATTGGTGGATTCGCCTCCCCACTGCGCCCAGTGCTGGAAGCCTGCGGAAAGAGAAAGAGGGAAGCCGTTTCCGGTATCTTTTATCCGGAAGTATGCCGATTTATGATGCCAGCGTGTGTTTTTATTCCAGGTTTGTTTTTCATTCACGGAATGTTCCAGATAAGCGGTATCAAAAGAACGGCCAACGGCAAAGTCTCCTTTTACCTGAAGCCAGCCCTTCGTATAAGGGACAACCGTAAACCGGGGGAAGCTCAGGTTTATCTCAGGAATCGGGCGCGCATTGGGCGACAACACCATGTCGCCCGAACTCAACCGTTTATCCCATAAGGAGGTATATCTCTCCCTGCTTCCCATACTTAGTAATAACGCCTGAAAACCAATTTCGGCATACGCTTGCTGAATATATACATTCCGGTAGCGGGGAACGGTTGCCGCCAAGTCCAAGCCGGCGCCCCAGTAAAAGCTTTTCGCAAAAGCGCCGCTGTGAAAAACGCCTGCTTTTAAATAGCCGTTACCTGCATCCAGAGGCACAACGCCATACCGGTTGCTTACCAGCCAAAACGGGGTATTATTGCCGGACGCCGCCGATCCAAACGTTTCTACCCGGTAAGTCAGCGCGCCGGATACATCATCCGATTGAGCAAAACCCGGCGTAATCATAAATAATGATATCAGGCAAATAAGAAACAGTCGCTTTGTTTTCATTACAGATTTTATCAGTTTGGAGGCAAAGATAAAAAATATATCGAAGAAACTGCCCTGATGCCGGTGGCGTGAGTGCAAAAAGGTGCGTCAGCCGTTGCCCGGCCGTTTGATTTACTTCCTGACGTCACAGTCATTCGTTTTTAACTGTTTCATGGAGAAAATTATTCCGTTACGAATCGCTAAGGCGTTAAATCGATGGATTTATCGACATTTATTTCCTGAAGAAAATGCGGATCGTGCGAAACAGCCAGAACGGTTCCCCGGTAATTCCTGATGACGGACGTAATAATAGCGCTGCTCTGTATATCCAGGTTATTGGCAGGTTCATCCAGCAGAATCATGTCCGGCGTATCCTCGCCGACCAGTAAGCAGCACAGCAAAAGGCGCATCTTTTCGCCTCCGCTTAAACAGGCGCATTTCTTATTCCACGCCGTATGGGGAAAAAGAAAACGGTTCAGCAGCGTTCTTAATTCATGGCCCTGCAAATGCGGCAAATTATACTTTTCTATCTGCTCTGTTACGGTTAATGCGTTTTCAATAACAGCGTACTCCTGATCGATATACACATAACGGAAACCGGCCCTGGCAATCTCGCCAGTCGAAGGTTCAATCTCGCCGGCAATCATCTTTAACAAGGTTGTCTTTCCCGATCCGTTCCGCCCTTTAATGGATAAACGGTCTCCGCTTTTAATCTGGAAAGAAAGGGGGCGCTGCCATACGGCATGTTCGCCATAATTGAAATTTATTTCCTTTGCCGTCAACACGGTCTTTCCCGCATGAAGAGAGGATGCATTTAAATTAAGTTTCATTAATTGATTATCGGGGATGCTGTTTTGAATCTGTTTTATCTCTTCTTTCAGCGAGTCCATTTTGCCAGCATGAACTTCTTTCAGTTTAGACGTGGTATTCCCCGCTTTGCTGGCCAACTGGTTCATTACGATACGGGGTAATCCTTTTTTTACGGCCTGTTTCTTTCCTCTTGCCGTATCTTTTTGCCTTCGTTCGGCTACTTCGCGGGCTAATTTTTTCGCTTGCCTGAGTTCCTTCTCTTTTTCATCCAATGAAGCCTGCACAGCCTCTGCCTGTAATTCTTTCTGTTCTTTATAAAAGCCGTAATTACCCCCATAAGCCTTTACCTCATTTTCACTCAATTCATAAATAAACGGCAAGGTATCGAGCAAAGTAATATCATGGCTGACAATAAGCAAGGTCTGACGGGCAGATTCTATAAACGAATAGAGTTTCTTCCGGCTCCATACATCCAGGTGATTCGTAGGTTCGTCCATCAATACAATATCCGGCTCATAAATTTGTATTCCCGCCAGAAATACTTTCGTTTTTTCTCCCCCGCTTAACGTATCCCCCGGTTGAGATAAAGACACGTGTTCCAGTCCCCACAGCGCCAAAGCGCCGAAGCTTTTTTCTTCCACGTTCCAATCTTCGTCAAGGGTGGCGAAGTTCTCTGCCGAAACGTCCCCTTCGAGAATCGCCCGCAAAGCCGACAGTTTCCGGTCAATTCCCAACGCTTCCGCCACCGTCAGCCGGTTATACTGCCCAAAATGCTGCGGCACATAATAAGGCGGCGATGAACAGATAACCTCTCCGCTTGCCGGCGGTAAGTTCCCGGCAATGATACGTAAAAGCGTTGATTTACCTGAACCATTGTTCCCTGTTAAAGCCACTTTCTGATTTTTACCGACGGTAAAACGAATATCTTTAAATAACAATTCTTTATCCGGATGGCTATAACTCACATCCTGCACAATAATACTCATAAAATAAAAAGGAAATAATTCGCCTGCAACAGCGAAAGGTTATCAAATACAGAAACGTTCGCCCCCCAAAGAAACAGGGAACTCAGGCATTGGCCATGCCCGTCAAATGCGTTTACAGAGATATTCTCATCGGAGTAATTATAAAATTCAGGTACAAAGATAATGATATTGTTGAAACTATACCTGTTTTTTCGGATAAACCGGTTATTTCTTTCAGGGAACACGCTTATAAATCCCGGATTTTTACTTATGTTTGCACTGTTGCAGCCTGTCGGCCTGCCGCTCAATGAACTGTTGGGAGGAAAGTCCGGGCAACACAGAGCGCCATACTTCCTAACGGGAAGCTGTCTGCAAAGGCAGAGTAGCGTAGCAGAAAATAACCGTTCCGCTTGCGGAATAAGGGTGAAAAGGCGAGGTAAGAGCTCACCGATAGTATAGCGATATGCTATGCCGTACGTCTTATGGGTTGTAAGGCCATGTACACCGGCGCATGTAGGATGGCTCGTCCGATGCCGGGGGGTAGGCCGCTGGAGCTTACCGGCAACGGTAAGCCAAGATAAATGGCAGGCGCTTTTTCTTTTGGCGAAAGTACAGAACCCGGCTTACAGGCAGGCTGCAATTTTATTTAATAATTATGGGGAAAAAGGAAGGAAAAATATCAATTATTGAACAAATCAGTTCTTTTGTCAGAGCAACGGTCCACTTCATTACCTATGATATCTGGCGAATCACGGGAAACGAAGTCAGCGGCTTAAAAAGTATCTATATAAATACGATCAAAACAATCATACTGGCCATTCGCGGTTTCCTGTCGGAAAATCTTCTAATCCAGGCCTCTGCTCTTACTTACAGCACATTATTGTCTATTGTCCCTTTATTGGCGATCATCATTGGTATTGCGAAAGGATTTGGGTTTCAGGGATCCGTAGGCCAGCAGTTAATGAATTATTTCCCCGGCCACGAACCGGAAATCAATAAAGCGCTGGAGTTTGTAGAAAGTTATCTTTCCCAGGCACAGGGAGGGGTAATCATAGGAGTTGGCCTTATCGTATTATTTTATACGGTGATAAACCTGATCTCTTCTATCGAGGATACATTCAATACTATCTGGCAGATTCCCAAATCCCGTCCCTGGCGGCGCAAGATCGTCGGCTATATGGCGCTCTTTCTTATTTTGCCTGTATTAATGACAGCGTCGGGCGGTTTTTCGCTATTCATATCAACCTTACAAAATACGTTTTTAAGCGAATATGTTTTCTTCACCCCGATGGTAAAAGCCATATTAGCCGTAGCGCCATTTATCATCGCTTCCGTGACGTTTGCCGTTATCTACATATTATTACCTAATACGAAGGTGAATCTCTTAAACGGTTTGATACCCGGAATTATAGCCGGTTTTGCTTTCCAACTGTTTCAGATGTTATATATAAGCGGTATGATATGGGTGAGTAAATACAATGCTATTTATGGCAGTTTTGCCGCCTTGCCTTTATTATTGCTCTGGTTACAACTGTCCTGGTTAATTTGTTTATTTGGCGCGGAACTCTCGTATGCTTCTCAAAATGTAAAGAAATTCAGTTTTGAAAGAGACAGCCGGAATATCAGCCGGAGATATAAAGACTTTCTTACGCTATTGATTGCTTCGCTCATTATCAAACGGTTTACCGATGGCGGAAAGCCTTACACGGCAGATGAGCTGTCCGACTCTTACAAAATACCTTTACGCATCACCACCCAAATACTTTATCTGCTTATGGAATTAACTATCATTATAGAAGTAGTTTACGGCGATGACGAACGCATTGTCTACTATCAACCGGCTCTTGATATTAATAAAATCAGCGTGGGTTTTTTACTTTCCAGAATGGACGAATATGGTTCTGAAAACTTCAAAGTAGATACAACCGGCCTGTTTAACAGCGAATGGCAAGCCATCCTGAAAACCCGTCAGGACATGCTTGCCGCGAACAGCACGCTGTTGTTGAAAGACTTATAAAAACCGGCAATCGTTCCCCTACTTAAACTGCATCATTTTACTGATATACTTTCCTACGATATCAAATTCAAGGTTTACAACGGTTCCTTTCTCTATTTGTCCGAAGTTGGTCATATCATGCGTAAAAGGAATAATTGCCACCTGAAAACTGTTATCCTGCGAATTTACTACCGTAAGGCTTACTCCGTTTACACAAACAGAACCTTTCTCTACGGTAATATACCCTTGTTTGGCCATTTCCTTATTAAATTCATATTCAAACGTATAATACCAGCTACCGGCAGCTTCTTCCACCTGGGTACAGATAGCCGTTTGGTCTACATGCCCTTGAACAATATGCCCATCCAAACGCCCGTTCATCGGCATACTGCGTTCCAGATTCACTTTATCGCCGGCTTTAAGCAAGCCCAGATTGGAACGTTCCAATGTTTCTTTAATGGCCGTTACCGTATACGTATCCCCTTCGATAGCCACAACCGTCAGGCAAACGCCGTTGTGAGACACACTCTGGTCTATCTTCAATTCATTCGCAAAAGAACTTTTCATTGTGATATGAATATTCTCTTTATCCCGCTTCACCGCAACTACCTGAGCCGCCTCTTCTACAATTCCCGAAAACATATCCTGCTATTTAATTAGTTCAAAATACAAACCTACATAAAAATCGCGATTTATAAGAACGTTCAATAAGAAAACAAAAGTTTTATAGAGGAAATATACGGATTATTTACAAAACAGAAATGGGTAATTTACGCAACCACCCATTCTTTATTTATCGATAACGAACGATATCAATTTTTGTTTTGCTCCAGTTTCAAGGTGATTGTAGGCTGGTCGCACACTTCTGTCGGGCCGAAATATTGAATAGGTCCGGAGTATACGTAGTCGGTCGTTAATGCCCAGGAATCACGGCAGGCGGCAAATTCCTTGAAAGGGGCGCCTTTTAAATTAACCAGCGCTTTTTGGATAACCGGTTTTATTTCTCCATTACGTTCTTCCATATTCATCATCATGGTAATAGGTATACCGCCGGCAATCCATCGATCAGCCGGCGCCGTTGTATTGCGAACCGATGACATATAACCTGTTTTTCCTGCTGCAATCAGGCAAGAAGCGGTAAGGCCTAACGAGTAGCAATAATCGGCGTCATAATTAGAAGGAGCCGCGCAACGGCCTTCATAACCGAAGAAGTGCGTCTGCGTAGCAAACTTACCTTGATATTTACCTGCTTTTGCCCATTCGGCCAAACGGGTAGCGACCATTTCCGCCAATAACTTTTCCGTCTCAATTAATGAAACCTGTACGTTTCCGTGAGGATCGAGATCTAAAGTCAACTGGCGGGCAACGCTTTCCGGAAGGCTGGCATATAACTCCGAGTTTTCTTTTGTCAGTTTTCTGATGACATAATTCCGTTGTTCGGAACGTTTGATTAATTTAAATTCCGCTTTATTTTTAAGCAGGAAATCTTTCAATTCGGCAATAAGGCGTTTCATCGCCGGAATAAATTCCACCAAACCTTCCGGGATCAATACGGTACCGAAATTACGGCCCTGTTCGGCGCGTAAGGCCACTATGCCGGCAATCCGGTTAACAACGTCGTCCAATGTCATATCCAATGCTTCTACTTCCTCCGAAATAATACATACGTTCGGATGGGTTTGCAAAGCGCATTCCAACGCAATATGCGACGCCGAACGCCCCATCAGTTTTATAAAGTGCCAGTATTTTTGGGCAGAATTACAGTCTCTTTGTATATTACCGATTACTTCGGAATACACTTTGCAAGCCGTGTCAAAACCGAAGGATGTTTCAATCTGTTCGTTTTTCAAGTCGCCATCGATTGTTTTCGGGCAACCAATCACCTGTACGCCTGCATTCGTTTTCGCATAATATTCGGCCAATACGCAAGCGTTCGTGTTGGAATCATCTCCTCCAATAATAACCAGCGCTTTGATCTCAAGTTTTTTCAATATTTCCAACCCTTTATTAAACTGATCGTCATACTCCAGTTTATCGCGTCCCGAACCGATCATATCAAAACCGCCGGTGTTGCGGTATTCATCAATAATATCAGCCGTCAGTTCTTTATAATTATGATTTACCAAACCGCCGGGGCCAAGTATAAATCCAAACAAATGCGAATCTTTATTGATTTTCTTAATCCCATCGAAAAGGCCGGCAATCACATTATGCCCGCCGGGAGCTTGTCCGCCGGAAAGAATTACGCCTACATTAATAGCCGGCATACTTTTCATTTCATTGCTCTTTTCAAAAGTTACAACAGGCAGTCCGTATGTATTCTGAAATAGACTCTTAATTTCATCCTGGTCGGCTACGGATTGGGTATATTCGCCGTCAACAGCTTTTACGTTGTTTTTTAATGCAGCAGGTACTTTAGGATTGTACTTTGCTCTTTCAATTTGTAATGCACTTTTAGTCATTTCTGTTCAAATTAGTAGATGTATTAATCTCATAGAGTTCATAAAGCAATGCAAATATCGGATTTTTTCTTCGAATATAAAAGGACGGGGCGTCATTAAAAAGTATGAACCCGCTTATTTCTACTTTACCGGATTAATCAAAGGGAAATACGGAGAATACAAGGCTGGGAGGAAAAATAAGGGGGAGGAAGGGAAGCCGGGCCGTTTTACAATATGCTCCCGTTAAGGCTTATTCGCTGACGGATTTCAAGGAATTCGCGTTTTTAGCTAACGGATGTTTTGCACGGACAGGGGGAATTGGAGGGCGATTCTGATTGTTTTCATAATCAAACGAGTCTTTATTGACTGTTTTGCAAAAGGGTTTCGGAAAAACATGACGGAGTCTTGAGGAAAAGATTATGGCGCTTTTGCAAAAGCGCTGTGACGCCTTTACAAAAACAGTATAATGGTTTGCTGAAGACGTCGTAATGAAAAACCGGGAAGCTCGAAAGCGTCCGGAAAAGTGGCTTTCGAAGGCTCGGAACGGCGCTGAAACAACTGTTTTTACCCGCTGCTTTTACCGAGCAAACAGATAGCAAACAGACGCTTTTTACTTTGTTTTATACATGTACGG
>JAITRG010000112.1 GCA_031288515.1 Tannerellaceae bacterium | reverse complement strand
ATGAAGAGGGCACGAAAGGATCGTGCGGAAAATTCAAGTCGACAAAAATGGCAAACACGGTTTTCGAGTTGATCCTCGTCATTCCGTTTGGCCTGATGCTGGCTCACTGGACGAGCGTTTATGTGCTGGCAGGCTTGGATATCCCGCTGCCGAAAATTTTTGCCGGGATAGTGATTTTCTGGCAACTGTGGAGCATACTCGAAAACGAAAGCAGCTGCAGCAGTGCAAACTGGGCAAAGGTGCTGCAAAAAATAATGGTTGATAAAACGTCGCGGCATTTCGACGTGGATTTGTCGGATTTAAAAAAAGGAGGGGAAAAAGATGCGTAAGATAAAATTAATCCGCATTGCCAAAAAGCCGCTGTACACTATCGGCAAACTGTACATTGACGGAGAGTACTTCTGCGATACGCTGGAGGATACCGTCCGCGACCTCTCGAAAGAGGCCAAAATTGCCGGCAAAACGGCTATCCCCGCAGGTACTTACGAGGTGGCTGTAAACCGCTCGCCAAAGTTCGGGCGCAACTTGCCTCGCCTGCTTAACGTGCCATGCTTCGAGGGCGTTCTCATCCATCGCGGCAACAAGCCGGAGGATACCGCCGGATGCATTCTGGTGGGAGAAAATAAAGTGGTCGGCGGGCTAATCAACTCTACAAAATACGAGCTTGCCCTTACCGAAAAGATTCAACGGGCAGGCGGGGCTGTCATCGAAATAGTTACCAGTTACGAGTAGACAAGTAAACAAGTAGACGAGTCAATTAGCAAATTCGGAAATTCGAGAATTAGCAAATTAATTTTCACATTTGCTAATTTGCTAATTGACTAATTCCCTTGTATCTTGTATCTCGTATCTTGTCAACTAAAAAAAACAATTCATAATTCATAATTTATAATTCATAAACGTGGAAATAATTGCAAAAGACGGATGTGTTTGGAAGAACCGACACACCGGCTAAATTTTCGGAAATAAAATGTACCTCTCCAAATCGCAAAGCCCAAGCGACTTTGTAGAGATAGCGGAGGAGGAATGTCTGAACCGTGATTCACTCGATTTGCCTGATTTTCAAGAATCACGGCAATCCCTTAATCCAGAGAATCAAGGTTCGGACAATGTAATGTAACCAAAACATGAAGTATGGAATCGTATACATGGCTTTGTTTGTGCTTTATGGCTGTAACAGCCATAGGGCTGTGGATGTCGTTAACGCCAGCCAAGAAACTGCTTTCGCGCAGACTGAAAGTCGGGAAGTTGCGACAGGCGACAGAACGGAGGAGAATAACAGCGTGTCGGCGGAAGAAACTGTTGAAGAAAAAACAACCACCATCGCCGATTACGACACTTTGGGAAGACTTATGCGAGAGACGCAGGTGCGGAGTGTTATCGGACGTAGAAACGTTGTTATAGCTGCCAGCAAAGCCGAATTGCGTGATAGCGCATCGGTCATCAGCTCATCTTCCGTTTCTACTGAAAAGGCGGAGGAAATAAAAGAAAAGCAAACCACAGACACCGACAGCCGTCCGGTGCAGGGCGTAGAATGGCTGTGGATTGCGCTTGGGGCAGCGGTGGTGATAGGAATAATTTGGGTCGTAAAGAAAATATTCTAATTGGATACTCAATGCATAATAAAAGAAAACAACCGCAGGCACGAACAGGTAAATAAACCGTATAATCCGGTAACAGGAGAAGGGTGTCATGGTAAGAGGGTGTGCCTGAAGGTTGAAGATGCGCCTTTTCCTGTCATGTATTTACCTGACGAAATGATGAAAACAGAGTATTGTATTCAATTACAAAAATATGGTTCCATCAAAAAACTATATGAAGCAAATAACATTTATCCGGATAAAGACGAATACGAATCGTTTTGGATAAGTTTCTGCGAACTAAGATACATATACGACTATGAGTTCTATGCGTATAAGTGCCAGACTATTCGAGATAAATTAACCGCCATGGAAATACCTTTCAAACTTAACAGGGGACAGCGAATAGTATTAAAAAAGTTTGAAGAAAGAAGAAGGGGAAAACGTCCTGTCCGTGCCAGGATAACCAAGTGCAGGCAATGGGGATGTACAACATTTGTACAAAATTATATGAACTGGATACAAACTATCCATAAAAGAAACTGGAATAGCGTTATCTGTGCCCATGTGAAAGACGGTTCGATTACTGCCAGGTCGATGCTTGAGAGGACTATTAAAAATATGCCGCCCATTGGGAATATCCTGTTCTCAATAAAGAATTACCAGAATACACAGAACATAAAGGAAATACCGGAGAGGGGTTGCACAATTACAATTGGTACGGCTATTGAGCCGGACTCGGTACGTTCGCAAGACGTAAAAATGGCTCATTTCACAGAAGAAGCCTATTATCCTAATACAGAAGCTAATAATCCTGCATTGTTAGAGACTTCTATCATTGCGGCTATTCCGCCCGACCCGGATACTCTTATCGTATGCGAATCTACTCCTAACGGATTAGACTATTTCTATGAACAATACGAACTGGCAAAAGCAGGAGAAACAAGCTATGACGCTATATTCGTTGAATGGTGGCTTATTGATATATACAGCGTTCCTTTTAACGGAACCTATTATAACCGCTATGGAAAAGAAATAGAGGGTACAATCGGGGATTTTATAAAAACGCTGAATGAATACGAAATAAACTTATTCAATAACTATCCGGAATGTACGCTTGAAAATATAAACTGGCGAAGAGTAAAGCGAGCCGATATGCCGTCGGAAGCAAAGATGATGCAAGATTTCCCGTCTAATGACATAGAGGCATTCCAAGAATCAGGGCTTCCTGCTTTCCGTGCTGAAGATGTAGAAGCTCTACGCAAAGATTGCAGGATACCTGTTGCTGTAGGTGAAATTGCCGGGGATTGCCTGCCTGCCTTGTCTAAACTGGATCCGAAGAGAAGAAAGGAGATATTGCAAAATATCCGCTTTGAGGAAGATAAAGGAGCGATCGAAGATATGAACTCCGATCAGAAACGAAAAGCCCTGGTTGAAAGAAATAAACTAAAAATATGGGAGTATCCAGATACAAGTATTCGTGTATCGGAACGCTACATAGTTATATTCGACCCGCAGAAAGGACTTTCGGAAAGTGCAGACTGGGGTGTTATTACTGTTATTGACCGCTATTGGATGATGTATAAAGGCGTACCGGAAGTAGTAGCTGAATGGCGGGGACGCATAGATAAGGATATTGCAATCTGGGTAGCCGCACAAGTCGCCAGATATTATAACGACGCCCTCCTGGTTATAGAAAGCAATACTTATGATTCTGATATAAAAACAGATGAATCGGAATTGATATTCGACACGCTTGCTGAACATTATTCCAACCTTTACAGCCGGACTCCTACCGATAAAATAAGGGAGGGATTGCCTTTAAAATATGGTTTCCATACGAATAAGAGCACTAAGACAATGATAATTGCCAACTATGTAGCCTTACTTCGGGAGAAAGGATATAAAGAGCGCAGTAACGATGCACTGAATGAAGCTCGTGTATATGAACAGAAGAAAAACGGTTCATACGGAGCTAAAGAAGGC
>JAITRG010000034.1 GCA_031288515.1 Tannerellaceae bacterium | reverse complement strand
AATAGGCTATGGCTGCTGGAGTACCGGAGAGATAACGGAAGATATATTGGAGAAATATCCGGAGCATCACAGGGATAGTCCCAATGGTGATGAGAATTTCATTCTCGAATAGTTTCAATAGACTTTAGTTTATGCTTTAAATCGACTTTAGTCGAAAGTCAGATGAATTATATTCATCTCTCTAACCTATGGATTTTCAATCCATAGGTGTTAAGTTTGATGCGCTTTCCAGGCAAAGAAGGGAGGCGCCTCGTTGCTGCTTCCCGCGGATTGGGTATAAAGCTAGCGTTTAGGTCGAATCGGCGGTAAAATAATACAAATACATAAAGAAATTTAATTTATAATTATATCCCGCCTTGTTGTAAAGATACTATGGAGTACCTGTTTTTTATATTCATAAATAAGACTTACTATGATAATTACAAGGTATAATGGATATATGGATTTTACAAAAAAACGGCATATTTATTTAAATTGAATTATTTTTAATTCAACGCTAATTATTCTAAATAATTATAATATTATTAAGTTAATTATACGTCACCCTCAGCAAGACTTTAGTTAGCGTTTCCTTGTTATTCCTGTAATTTGTACTAAGAATCAAAGCAGTTTCAACAACATTCCGACTGTATCCCGGCTTTTTCCCATATAAAAAACGATTAATTGGGATTATTTTCACATAAAAACTAATAAAATATTATGATATATAAAAATATTCTTATATTTGCTGAAAATCTACAAACCTAATTAATTTTTATATGGGAGCAAAATATATTAATGATGAAATTCCCGCAAGTGTTTTACATAATGCCTTGGCTTTTGGGACAACAGTAAAAGGGGATATTACAACAGATGGTGATTTTCGTTTAGACGGCAGATTGGAAGGTACTATTAGCTGCGGTGGTAAAATTGTAATCGGTGAAACGGCAGAAGTAGAAGGAGATATTATTTCTGTAAATGCCGAAATCTTCGGGAGAGTCACTGGAAGTATTACAACAAGCGAAGTATTGGTACTTAAACCTACCGCCATTATCAAAGGTATTATCACAACGCAGGCATTGGTAGTTGAACCAAGCGCTAAATTCTCAGGTACGTGTAACATGACATTGGAAACCGAAGACAATGAAATCGTCCCCGGCAATAATCTATTTCCAGAAGCTATGCCTGCCACTCCATTGATCGAAGGCTTTGTTGCCATGGGTAACATGAACGATGACAAATTATTTTAAATAGTACAGTATAAAAAAAAGCGGCAATAGTACGTTGCTGCTTTTTTTATGCCTGCAGTTAATTCTTTCAGACGGTCAAGCTATAAGGAGTCCTAAGGGGATTACTGTGGCATTTGTTTGCTTCATCATTCTGGAATTCTTCTTTCTGCGGATTCCAAGCCAACTTTCGGTTAAATTCATAACAAAGATTTACGATCATACACAGAGAGGCGGTGCGATGCCCTGCTTCTACGGCGCTGAGCGGTTGTTTGCGTGTTTTCATCGAATTAAAGAAATCTCAGAACTCCTGACCCGTATTTTGATAAATATTTAGTTATAAAAGATTTACGGGAATACATACCCATAAATAAAGAAGTCGGATACACAGGAATTTTTAATCGCTGAATCGCTGGAAAGTACGGTTATCTGTCAAAAATTAAATAACTTGTTGTAACTTTGTAATTCACTTCGGGTAAAAGTTGAACAGGTACAAAAAATGATACAAGACAAACAAGCATTGGAAGGCGGGCTCATCTCTGTGTTGGGGGCTCGCGTTCATAATCTGAAAAATATAGATATTGATATTCCGCGTAATAAACTGACGGTTATTACCGGCATGAGCGGGAGCGGGAAATCGTCGCTGGCTTTCGATACGGTTTTTGCCGAAGGGCAACGCCGTTACATAGAGACATTCTCGGCCTATGCCCGTCATTTCTTAGGTAATATGGATCGCCCGGATGTAGACAAGATTACCGGTTTAAGCCCTGTTATTTCTATCGAACAAAAAACGACGAACCGGAATCCGCGTTCTACCGTAGGCACAACTACCGAAGTGTACGACTTTTTCCGTTTATTGTATGCAAGAGCCGGAGAAGCTTATTCGTACCTGACCGGAGAAAAAATGGTGAAATATACCGAAGAGCAGGTATTACAATTGATCCTTGATAAATATCAAGAAAAAAAAACATTTATCCTGGCTCCTTTGGTTAGAAACAGGAAAGGGCACTATAAAGAACTGTTCGAACAGATACGGAAAAAGGGATATTTGTATGTACGCGTAGACGGCGGACTGAAGGAAATACTTCATGGCATGAAGCTCGACCGCTACAAGATGCACAGCATAGAAGTGGTGATAGACAAGCTGGTTGTATCGGCTTCCGATGAACGCCGTTTGAAAGAGAGCCTGCGAGTTGCCATGAAACAAGGGGATGGCCTGGTAATGATACTGGATGCAGAGACAAATGAGGTACGCCATTACAGCCGCCGGTTGATGGACCCCCAGACCGGGTTGTCGTACAGCGAGCCGGCGCCGCATAACTTTTCCTTTAATTCTCCCCAGGGAGCCTGCCCGAAATGCAAAGGATTAGGGCTGGTGAACCTGCTTGATATGGGAAAAATCGTTCCGAACCCTTCATTAAGCATTTATAATGGCGGCATTGTAGCGTTGGGCAAATATAAAAACGCACTCATATTCTGGCAGATTGAAGCTATTTGCGAGAAATATGGCGTAACGATAAAAACGCCGATACAAGATATTCCCGAAGAGGCGGTTGATGAAATCATGAACGGAACAGGCGAACATCTGCAAATCAAAAATGAATCGCTGGGAAATTCAAATTATTTCTTTCCCTATGAAGGCGTTGCCAAATACATCCTGATGCAGCAGGAAAGCGAAGCCTCGGCTTCCGCGCAAAAATGGGCGGAGCAATTTATCAAAATGTCTGTTTGCCCGGAATGTAACGGCCAGCGCCTGAATAAAGAAGCCTTACATTATATAATAGCCGGCAAGAATATTGCCGGGGTATCGGCCATGGATATATCCGAACTGTATGAATGGCTGGACGGTATCGAAGATAAAATGGATGCAAAGCAACAACAAATTGCCGTAGAAATATTGAAAGAGATTCGTTCGCGCCTCAAATTCTTATTAGACGTAGGACTGGAATATCTCTCGTTAAACCGCGCTTCGGCTACCTTATCAGGCGGGGAAAGCCAGCGTATCCGGTTGGCCACCCAGATTGGAAGCCAATTGGTGAATGTACTTTATATACTCGACGAACCCAGTATCGGATTGCATCAGCGAGACAATCTGCGGTTAATTCATTCACTGAAGCAATTACGGGATACGGGTAATTCGGTCATCGTAGTAGAACACGACAAAGAGATGATGCTGAATGCCGATTATGTCGTCGACTTAGGCCCCAGGGCAGGACGGCTGGGCGGAGAAATCGTCTTTGCCGGTACGCCCGGCGAGATGATGAAAGCAGATACGCTAACCTCGGACTATCTGAACGGAAAGAAGGAAATAGCTATCCCTGGTGAACGCAGAAAAGGCAACGGCAAGTTCATAACAATCAAAGGCGCCCATGGAAATAACCTGCAGAAAGTAGACGTTTCTTTCCCGTTAGGGCTTTTCCTTTGTGTCACGGGCGTATCGGGAAGCGGCAAATCAACCTTGATAAACCATACGCTGCAACCGATATTGAGCCAGCATTTTTATCGTTCGCTGGAAGACCCGTTGCCTTATAAATCGGTTGAAGGTATAGAAAATATTGATAAAGTCGTGAATGTAGACCAGTCGCCTATCGGCCGTTCTCCACGAAGTAACCCGGCTACTTATACAGGCGTATTCTCCGATATTCGAAACCTGTTTGTAGGACTGCCCGAATCGAAGATACGGGGGTATAAACCGGGGCGGTTTTCATTCAATGTAGCCGGCGGGCGTTGCGAAACCTGTAAAGGCAACGGGTATAAAAGTATAGAGATGAACTTCCTGCCGGATGTGCTTGTGCCTTGCGAAGCATGCCACGGAAAACGTTACAACAGGGAAACGCTCGAAGTTCGTTTCCGGGGTAAATCGATTGCCGATGTGCTCAACATGACAGTCAACATGGCAGTAGAGTTCTTTGAAAACGTACCTTCTATCCTGCATAAAATAAAAGTACTGCAAGACGTAGGATTAGGATATATCAAATTGGGACAGCCCTCTACCACCCTTTCGGGCGGCGAAAGCCAACGGGTAAAATTAGCTACCGAACTGGCCAAACGGGATACCGGCAAGACGTTGTATATATTAGACGAACCGACAACGGGGCTTCACTTTGAAGACATCCGCATCCTGCTTGGCGTACTGAACAAATTAATAGACAAGGGAAACACGATACTTGTAATTGAGCACAACCTGGATGTAATTAAATGCGCCGACTACCTGATCGATATGGGCCCCGAAGGAGGGCGTAAAGGCGGAAAGATACTCTTTACCGGCGTTCCCGAAGAAATAATTAAAAGTAAAACAGCCACAGGCAAGTACCTCAAAGAGGAACTTAGCCATAGATAAACATCATTTTTTATGAAGAATCCGATAGTAATGATTAAGCAGTGTGTCGAAAAGGAAGAACCTTATTTCGTACTGCGCGGACAGGACATTTGCGCGCTTCCCGCTATTAAAGCCTATCACGAAGCAATTAAGCAACACGTAAAAGACCCTTATTTTATGGAAGAAATAGAAGAAATCATGAAAGATTTTGAAGCGTACCGCAACGAACAGCAAACCCATATACCCGATTAAATAAAAATGGCGGACGACAGCTACAAAACCATAAAACAGGTAGCCGAAGGGTATTATACCGAAAAGCGAAGCCGCTTTATCGCCTGCGCTATCCCGGTACGTACGGTGGATGAGGTAAGGGAACAGTTGGATATATACCGCAAAAAATACTATGACGCCCGCCATGTTTGCTGGGCTTACATGCTGGGGTGCGACAGAAAAACATTCCGTGCAAATGATGATGGCGAACCTTCGTCTACGGCCGGAAAACCTATCCTCGGCCAAATAAACTCCCATACGCTGACCGATCTGCTGATCCTCGTAGTCCGTTATTTCGGCGGAATCGAATTGGGAACAGGCGGACTTATTGTAGCGTACCGGTCTGCCGCCGCCGCCGCCATTGCCGCCGCCGAAATCATCGAACGCACGGTAGACGAAGATATTACCTTCACTTTTGAATATCCCTGCCTCAACAGCATCATGCGCATCATAAAGGAAGACAACCCCGCCATCATCTCCCAGCAATTCGATATGGATTGCCTAATGACGCTCCGCATCAGGAAAGGAGAAGCCGAACGTTTAAAAGCAAAGCTTTCGGAAGCAGTCAGGGGAATTAACTACCTGACTACCTGACTGCCTTGAATACTTTATACGAATGTGGCGCCAGCGTTACGCGGAACACATTGTTTTTGTTGTCGGGGCGGAAACGCCTGCCGAAGATACTTGCCCCTTCGTCGGTTTCCGGCTGTTTGTCTGTCGCGGCGCCTGTAAGGACGTCGGTGATGCGGGTAATATCCCCAGTTGTGTTCACCCGGACAGTCGCCGGTTCGTCGAGGAATGATTCTACGATAAACATGTCGTTATCGTAAACAAACAGGCCTACTTTAGCCGGCGCGTCTATGCGCACATCCAGGTCTTTGCTTAGTATCTGGCGGAAGGCGTTGAGTACGCCCGCGGGGTATTCGTACAGGTCGCCAAAGTCTTCGGGTATGGTAATCACGTAGAGGTTGCCTTTGGAATAGGATGCGCGCAGCACGATGGGGTATCCGCTAACGCCTCCCGTCAGAGGGCGCCCGGCGCTGACTGTTTCCCACGAATCATTGGTCTGGTAAAGCACTTGTTTGATGAGGATATCCTTGCCGGTTTTTCCTGCGAAGCCGAAGTCGTTTACTAAAGCGTATTTACCGGCGCGCAGCTCGGCTATATCGGCTATCTTTTCAGGGATGGCGCCCAGTAGTCCGCTGGTGATTACGACGTCGTTGCCTTTGGTTAACTGTCCTTTTATTTTGTTGATAATATCAGGATCGCCTTTAGCCTGTTCGGTGAGGAGCGTTACTTGCTGGCCGGTTGGAAACTCGGAGTACTCATCCATTGGCAGGCCAATCATACCGAGATAGTTTTGAAGGAAATCGTCGCCGGGCGTATGATACGGCTTGTAGGTTTTAATGCCGATTGGCTTGCCCAGCTTATAGACAAATTTATCGATGGATTCAAGCGTGTATCCGGCTACGCGGGCAATTGTGGAAGGGATAACGGTTTGCCCGTTCAGGTTGACAGGTTTCATCATTTCGTCGTAGTCGAAGCTTGTTCCTTGTCCCTGCCAGAGGGTGCGGTGCTGTTCGGGCCTGAGCGCTACGCCTGTCAACTGGTTGTAGGCGAAGAGGGCCATTTCGGGCGCTTTGGCAAAAAAGGTCAGCCATAGCTGTTCGGCATAGCGGTCCATTCCCATGCCGGAGCCTCCGCTGTCCACCCATCCGCCGAAGTTATGGCCGGGGCGCAGGTTTTCGAAATAGCGGACGATATTATAACCCAAATAATTCTGAAGATGCTGTGCAGACGACGGGTCGCGCGTTTCGGTTCCCGTCCATACGCCGTCGAATAGCTGCGGGCCGTTCTTCAGGTCGAAACCAAGTCCCTGGAAATGGTCGTACCAGTTTGGGTATTTGATGATCACCTTCACATGAGGGTTTATTCTTTTGGCCGGCTTAATAACCAGGTTCTGCCCGGCTTCGGTCATCAGCTCAAGGCGATACTGCGTCCAGCTCTTCGTACCTTTCGCTTTGATTTCGACGTCCGATTTGCAGCTTGTAAAGAAAAAGTCGTCGAGGATAAAGTCGTCAAAGTACCTCGCCGTATGTTCGGCTATTTCCTGAACGATTTTCCGGTGTTCGGGGTTCGAGTAGCAAAAAGTCTCAAAACTGTTGGCTTCGTTAATAGTGTAGGTAATCCCGCCGCCCACTTCTATCCCCCTGTCGAGAAAGAATTTCTTTGCCTGCTCCAGCGTTTCGCCGGGAACGATGAGTAAGTCGCGATGCGTCTCAAGGTATATTTTATCAACCCTGACCTGGCTTGAGATAATATTCCAGGTAGAATCGAGCCAGTGCAGGTCTTTCATTTTCTCTACCTCATAAGCTCGCGTATACACGGATACTTTAAAACTTTTGTAATTCCCTGCCAAAGCGGCAACGCTTACCAAAAGGGATACAGACAAAATACATACGATACGTTTCATGGTGTTATAAATTAAGAATTAAACAAATGTAGCCGGAAATTTCTGTTTTCCCGTATTCCGTATCCTTTTTATTTTCCCTCCGCCCGATTCAGGCAGCGCCAGGCTCCGCTGCGAAGTACAAAATGACATTTTGATTCAGACCCGGTTGTTTTTTGCAATATGTTGACGGGCGTGCCCCTCCCTGCGGTCGGGTCGGGCT
>JAITRG010000017.1 GCA_031288515.1 Tannerellaceae bacterium | reverse complement strand
CAGGAAGAATCAGAGTGAAAAAAGCGTTATGACGTCTCCGGTAAACCATTATAATGGTTTGGGAAAGAGATCATAATGCTTTTCTGAAGACTGTATAATGGTTTACCGGAGGCATTATAGCGCTTTTTTCAGGAAATAAACGCCTCTCCATCTGTTGCCCGAAAGCAGGTCTTTCCGCATTTCGTTCTCCCGGATTCGCAGATACGTCGCCTCAAATCGGCGGCAGGGTTGAAAAGCGGCGAAGAATCTTCAACAAAAACTTTACTTTTTTTAGTTTTTCAGTCACATTTCACATAAAGTATTTATACTCATCGTAATACGTGTGACTGAACATGTGACTGGACGTGACTGGAGGTGATTGAACGTGACTGGAGGCGGCCGCCTCTTTTGCAGCCTTTATCATTCCGAATATACTGTTATTGCAAAAGAGATGACAGAAAAACTGAAAAAATAAAGTTTTTGAAGCAATACCTTCTACTATCTATCTGTTGCCTGTTTCCTTCCCTGTCCGAACGATGGACAGCTTATCGTCAGTCACCTTCAGTCACCTCCAGTCACGTTCAATCACATGTTCAGTCACGCTTATTGTAATGAGTATAAACGTTTTATGTAAGATGTGACTGAAAAACTGAAAAAAATAAAGTTTTTTGTAGAGGTTTCTTAGCCGTTTTTCCTTCAAAAGAAGTATTTTCGAGGGATACTTGCCCCTGTTTTTTATATCGCCACCCATATTATGACAGTGAATATACCAGCGAAAATGGGCATTTGTCTTATTTAGGAGCCATGTGTGAAAACGGCTCCGTTCAATTCAAATATCCTTAACTAAACGACATTGAAATTAATGTGTTAAAGTAGAATTAATCAACATCTTTTTCATCACAAATAACTACATTTGCATGTAATAAACTATTAAATGATAGTAGAAGTGAAAAGATCAAAATTTATTTCAGCAATCATTCCGGCAGTAATAATAGCGGGGTGCGTGGGATGTAAGCAATCCGGCAAACAAAGCGATGGTATCATCACAGTGGATGTTACGGCAAGTTATCCTGAAAAGGAACTGATTCTTCAGGACTTTATGGATGTGGAATACGTTCCGTTGGAAACTACTGACGAATTTATTACCCACGGTATTGTGGAAGCCGTCGGTAAGGATATCCTATTGGCGAGAAACCGAAACGATGGAAATATTTTCGTTTTTGACAGGACAACAGGCAAAGGGATAAGAAAGATAAACCGTTTGGGGCAAAGCGGCGAGGAATATTCATCGATTAATAAGATTGTCCTGGATGAGGATAACAATGAAATGTTTGTCCAGGACTTTTTGGTAAGAAAAATAGCAGTATATGACTTATACGGAAACTTTAAAAGGAGTTTCAAATTCACAGACGCCAGTTATTATTACTATTTATTCAATTATGACCGTGATCATTTGATTTGTTATAAGGGTTATTCGCCTACGGTAGAAAACGAACAATCATGCCATATACTTATTTCCAAGCAAGACGGAAGTATCGTACGGGAAATTCCTATCCCTTTTAAGGAGATTAGAACGCCGGTTTTTATAAAGGAAGACCTGGTAGTAACGCCTGCTTTTTACCTGACATTCCCCTGTCATGGTAATTGGGTATTTGTGAAGACGTCATCCGATACGGTGTACACCTATTCGCCGGATGACAATCTAACTCCCTTTATTGTAAGAGCCCCTTCCATACGCTCCATGAATACTGAAGTCTTTCTTTTTCCGGTCGTTCTTTCCGACCGTTATTATTTCATGCAAGCCATGAAGAAAGAATTTGACCTTGTGCGGATGAAAGGAGCCCCGCCGGTTAATTTGGCGTACGACAAACAGGAAAATGCGCTGTTCAATTATACTGTGTACAATGACGATTTTTCAGATAAGAGACAAGTATCTCTAAATTCGGAACCTGTAAACCACGAGATTGCCATCTACCGGCCTTTAGAAGCCTCAGACCTTGTCGAGGCTTACGGGAAAGGGCAACTGAAAGGCAAACTGAAAGAAATCGCCGCCGAACTGGATGAAGAATCCAACCCGGTGATTATGTTGGTAAAGTATAAAAAATAAATCCTAAAAAGCTATTCTGAAATAATAATGACAGGATTATCATCGAAGGATAAAGAGAGCGCAAGATTATAGAGTTATTCATATTTTTTGCCATATTCATTTATATACTCTACCTTATCGATTGATGAAAAATGGTTTTTAAATTCTTCGGCGCCGATCCAATCTGCTTTTATATTATTCGATATGATTTTAGGAAAAAACGGCGCTCCGCCATCTATGTCGTTATAGAATTTATTTGATCCTAAATTCATTAATTTATTTGTATTCTTGTCATAATTAGATAGTCAAATATCTCCTTCTCCCCAACCCCAAGACAGTACGATGTATAGTAAATTGTCATCCTCTGCTATATCTCTAACAAATACTTTCTGTTTCAAATTATTCAGTATTTTTCTTCCTTCTTCCGGATTTATTATGTGTATATTGTGATCCATCTTATAGTTCCCAAATCAAAAATAACGGCAGGTTTATATTCTCCCCTGTTTACAATGACCAAAGTGTCACTTCCAAATTCATTGAAATAAACAGTATTGTTATAAAGATATAAAGGCCTTTTGGAAATCCCGAAAGCGCCGCCTCTTTCCGGCCGGATCCTGGGTGAATGATTTATATATTTATTGATTACATTGATTAACGTGTCGGTTTCAATTATATTATATAAATCGCCTTTTTCATATTCAAACTTTATATTTTACCCCGTATAAAAGACGAATCTGTTTAACCGGTCGGTAATTGCACAAAACGATTCGAAATCAATATTTATATGCTTGTAGTAATTAAGTTCCGAATCAAATAATATTATTTTCCCTCGCGTAATTAAATAAAAAGATTTAGTTGCCTCATTATATAGAATTTCATCTACATAATCAGTATATTCATCGTATGAGTTTCCGCGGCGTGATATTTCTTTAATAAATTTTCCGTTAACGTTAAATGCATACAAATTGAAAAAGTCGCTAACTAAAATATATTCGTTTGTAATAATTAACTCGTCTATTTTTCTTATTAATGACCTTTTTGTCGTTTCTAAAGGAATATATCTTATGCTTTTGTTGTAAGAAGACAGATGCACCTTTTCTTCTTTTTTTATACTATTCTTTATAGGTATATAGACAGGGCCGGCGTTATGGCTTTCTTCGTTTTTTATATTTGTTGTACATGAAAGAAGAAGGGTTAACAAAGTAATCGCACTGATTATGTTTTTCATACGGGCAAAATTAGCTTGTAGTTGTTACATTCGTTTGCAATATAGGCATAATTTTTTGTATAGATATGGAAAATTCGTACATTTGCATTCTACCAAAATAGCAAGGATGAGACAATATGTAGAGTTACTTGGACGGGTATTGAAGGAAGGCGTAGTAAAAGAAGACCGGACGGGTATAGGGACACTAAGTATTTTCGGGCATCAGATGCGGTTCAATCTGGAAGATGGCTTCCCCCTGCTAACGACCAAAAAACTGCACTTGAAGTCTATTATCTATGAACTTCTTTGGTTCTTAAAGGGAGACACGAATGTGAAATACCTTCAGGAGAACGATGTGCGTATCTGGAACGAATGGGCGGACGCCGGTGGCAACCTGGGGCATATATACGGATATCAGTGGCGTTCGTGGCCGGATTATAAAGGCGGGGCTATCGACCAGATTGCCGAGGCTGTGCGGATGATAAAAGAGTCGCCGGACTCGCGCCGGATTATTGTCAGTTCATGGAATGTGGGCGATTTGGAGAATATGAACCTTCCCCCCTGCCATGTTTTTTTTCAGTTTTATGTAGCCGGCGGACGGCTGAGCCTGCAAATGTACCAGCGCAGCGCCGATATATTCCTGGGCGTACCGTTTAATATTGCGTCGTATGCTTTGCTGCTGCAAATGATGGCGCAGGTTACCGGGCTGAAGGCCGGGGATTTTGTCCATACGCTGGGCGATGCGCATATATATAGCAATCACCTTGAACAGGTAAGGCTTCAAATAAGCCGGGAACCTAAAATACTTCCCGTGATGGAAATAAACCCCCATGTAACAGATATCTTTCGTTTTCAATACGAAGATTTCAACCTGACAGGCTACGACCCTCATCCGCATATAAAAGGAGTGGTGGCCGTTTGATTATTTTACGAAAATGATAAATTATTTCTAAATTGTAAGCTTATGAGTATGATTTCAATTATCACAGCAGTTGACGAGAAGAATGCTATTGGTGGAAAAAACAAGTTGTTATGGAACTTGCCTTATGACATGCAACGTTTCAAAGGCGCAACCACAGGCCATGCTGTCGTAATGGGGCGGCGTACTTTCGAATCCCTTCCCAAAGGCGCTTTGCCTAACCGTAAAAACATTGTGCTGACTACCCTGCCTCCGGAAAGTTTTATCGACGTATTTGTTTGTAACTCTATGCAGGATGCCTTTGAGCTTTGTGAAAAAGAAGAGGAGGTCTTCATGATCGGCGGCGCTATGATCTATAAAGAGGCGCTTCCATTAGCCGACAAATTATACCTGACGCGCGTACACCACGTATTTGAAGATGCAGATATCTTCTTCCCCGAAATTAATTTCAACGAATGGGAAGAAATAGTAGAAGAACGCGAATATCACCCTGCCGACGAAAGACATGCACATGCGTATACGTTTCATACATATTTGCGGAAAAAGTAATCAAAGGAGTTAAGTAGCGAGGAGTTAAAGGAGTTAAGAAGATGGAAAAGAATATAGAACCGGGCAGGATGGAAGGCGGGAAAAAAAATACAGAAAGGAAAAAACGGATTTGCGCCCTGTTTCCTCCTTTTCCTCTTAACTGCTTTTTCCTCTTCCTTCTCTTTTTTACAACTGTTTTGAGAGCGACGCCAATTTCAAACGAAGATAAGATGAACAATACAGCCATACTGATTAAGTCGCTTATCGGTGAAATGAAGGGGAAGCTTGAGGTGGATGAAGACCGCTTTCCTGATCTTATCGGAGAGGTAGAGAACTATCTGAGTAAACAAACGGATACGGCAACGGTTGCTTTGTTACATTCAATGGTTGCCGAGATGTATAACCATTACTATCTGATAAACAAATGGAAGATAGAGCGCCGTACGCCGGTTCAGGGATTTGTGCCTGATGATATCAGGGAATGGGCACCTAATCTTTTTACCGGCAGGATAGAGGAAGAACTTGACGCTTCTTTGGAGCCTAAACGGCTGTTGTGCCAAACGGGAACAGCGGCGCTTAAGGATATTATGTCCGTTGCGGGAGAGACAACGCCTTTGCACCCTACGCTTTATGAATTTCTTGCTTTTCGTGCCATCGATATCCAGCCTTCGGATAAAACCTACCGGGGCTTGATTGCTTACTATGAGCAAAAAAATGATATAAAATCGCTGATACCGGTACTTTTGGCTTACGGGCAATACCAGTACCGTAACGGCTATTCACCCGGAGAAGAGCTGAAATATGAGGCGTTTGTAGACAGTCTTATAAATGTATATAAGGATAAACCGTACGTTGTAGAAGTCATACAGGCCAAACTGGAATTGCTGCAAAACAAATCGTACAAACCGGAAACGGCAGATTCTATCCGCACGCTTCAATACCAATTGTGCAAAGACGCCATCGCCCGCTATCCGGATTACGAACGGATAGGGCTTATCGCAAACCGGCTGGCGGAAATGGAAGAACCCGTTTTGCAGATACAAAGCAACAATACCGTATATCCCGGAAAGAACCTGGAACTAACCATCCGTTACACCCATATCTCCCATATAACCGTACAAATCTATCGCAGTAAAAAAACAATAGAAGATACCTTACCTTATATATACAACAACCCGGGTGAAAAGAAAAACACACCCGGCGAATTAGTGAAGGAAGTCTCTTTCCCGCTTGAATTTAAAAATTCATATACAAGCGCAGACTCAAGCATATCTATCTGGATGGACGAACCCGGGCTATATGAATATGTTATCGCCTCTCCGGATAAAGACATAAAGATAAACAACCTGTTTAGCGTTACGCGTTTGGCCGTAGCATCAAGGAATGCCCCTTCGGGAACAGCGGAACTGTTGGTGACCGATTACCAGACCGGCAAACCGATCAACGGCGCTACCGTTAATTATTACAAAAACGAGCACAATGCACTGATAAAGACAGGCGCCGTTAAAACCGGCAAAGACGGTTTGGCCGCCTTACCTGAAAGAGATGATATAAGAGCCTGTCAAGCCTGTGTAGCCGGCGATACTTCGGCCTTTGTAACAAGCGTTTATACCGGCAGGTGCAGCTATGGCGCCAATCAGGCGAATACGGAAGTGCGGTTGTTGACAGACAGGGGCATTTACCGCCCGGGGCAAACCGTATTCTTTAAGGGAATTGCTTACGCGAATGATAAAGACAATCCGCAAGTGGTATCAGGCAAACGTTTTGAAATAACGCTCCGCGATGCGAATTACCGGGAGGTTGCCGTTAAATCGTTTACCTCGAATGACTATGGCTCCTTCACCGGAGAATTTACGTTACCGGGACAGGCGCTTACCGGGCAATTTACGCTTGTTTCTCCTAACGGATCCGTTTCCATACGGGTTGAAGAATACAAACGCCCGACTTTTAAGATTGAACTGGATAAGGTAAGAGGAGAAGTTGCTTTTGGCGACGAAATGGCGATAACGGGCAAGGCGCAAACCTTTTCAGGCGTGGCGCTTCAACAGGCGGATATTACCTACCGTATTATAAAGAGGCCGTTCTGGTTTCGTATCTATCAGAGCGGCAGAGCGGAAGAACAGGTAGCTCAGGGAAGGGCGACAATCAATGACGACGGGACGTTTTCCTTTACGTTCCGTCCCGAAAAAAGTTACGCCGACTTCCCCCTTTCGTTTCAAAGCTACGATGTTAAAGTGTCTGTAACCGATAGCAAAAACGAAACGCAGGAAGCGCTTTCCACTTTCTCTGTCGGCGACAGGAGCCTGATTCTTTCTATCGATATAAAAAAACAACTGGAAAAAGAATCGGCTGTCGTAAAAATCAAGGCAATGACCCTCAACGGAGAAGAAACGCCGGCTAAAGGAACCTATAAAATAACATCCCTCAACGATACGAAAGAAGAAAATCAATACAAAGAAGGAAAAACGCTGGCCCGGGGTACATTCTCCACAGATACAACATTATTGGGAAAAGAAACGTTCGGCAAATTGCCTTCGGGACGTTTACGCCTGCACCTGACAGCCCGGGATAACAAAGGGCGTACGATAGACTATACCGAAGACTTTATCTTGTATGGCAAACAGGATAAACGCCCGCCGGTATTTGCCCATACATGGGTATTGCCCGAAAAGGCCGACTGCTTGCCGGGAGAGGAAGCTACCATCCTATTCGGTACGTCCGATAAAGAGGCTTATGTCTTATACGAATTATTTACCAGCAATAAAAATGTAGCGCGCGAGCGGATTGAACTCAGTAATGAAAACCGTACTTTCCGGATTCCGTTCCTCGAAAGTTATGGCGACGGCATAACGGCGTCTTTCACATTCGTAAAGGAAGGGAAGTTGTACACGCGGCAAATACCTGTACAAAAGCGATTTCCCAACAAGAACCTTACCATTAGGCCGGAAACGTTCCGCAACCGTTTACTGCCGGGAAACAGGGAAAGCTGGAAATTCCGGATACAGAATGCCGATTCAACCGCTGCTTTAGCCGAAGTTTTGGCAGGGATGTACGATGCTTCACTGGATAAGATAATGCCGTTTGCCTGGTATTTCTCACCCGCGGCCTATCGTTCGCTCTATTACGGGCGTTTCTTGGGAGGAGGAGGATTCGGCGTTCGCACGGGATACGCCTCGCAACCTGCGAAAGCAAAGAACGTGCCTTCGCTTACGTACGCCCCGCTTGACTGGCAGGGTATGTTGGACTTCAGGAGGGCATACGCTACAAATGCAGTCCCTGTGATGGCAACCGCAGCTTCTCTGAGGATGAGATCGTCGGCGCCAAAAATGGCCCCTTTACAAGAAGCAGCCATCCTACAAGACGACGCTATTACACAAGATGACGCCGGAGGAGAAAATCCGGTTTCGCCTGCAACACAAGAAACGGCGACCCCTCCTGCCTTTCGTATGAACTTCAATGAAACGGCTTTTTTCTTCCCTGCGCTTACAACAGACAAAGAAGGAAATGTGTTTGTCAACTTTACCATCCCCGAAAGCGCTACGGCATGGAAATTACAGGCCTTAGCGCATACCAAAGATGTAAAGTTCGGATTGTTTACACATGAAGTTATCACCCAAAAGCCATTGATGATACTCCCCAACCTGCCCCGTTTCGTACGGAACGGCGACGAGGTTAGTATATCCGCTCAAATCATGAATTTGTCTGATAAAGCAACGGAAGGACTGGCTTGCCTGGAATTATTCAACCCGGCCAATGATGAGCCGCTTGTATGCCTCGCTAAGGCGCAAAAACCGTTTACTTTACAAACGAAAGGTATGGAAACGGTTTCATGGACGATTACCATTCCTCCCAAACAGGATTTGCTGGGTATACGTATCATAGCCGGTTCCGAAACCGGCAGCGACGGCGAACAGCATGTATTGCCCGTATTGCCCAATGAGCTGTTAGTAACGGAAAGTACTCCCTTCTGTCTTTTGAAAGAAGGCGAACGGCAAATTAACGTATCCGACGGAAAATCATCGGCTACCTGCCGCCCGTATGCCCTGACGCTTGAATATAGCGACAATCCTGCCTGGTATGCCGTACAGGCGCTACCTGCAATCAGCCAACCGGATAACGACAATGTTATTTCATGGTTTGCCGCCTATTATAGTAACACGGTAGCCGCCTCGATTGCCCAATCAAATCCACGCATCAAAAAAATAATCGAACAGTGGGCGGCGCAAGGCGGAACAGCCTCTGCACGTTTATCCAATCTGGAGAAAAATGAAGAGCTAAAGAATGTATTGCTGCAAGAAACCCCCTGGATATTGGACGCCCAATCGGAAACGGAGCAAAAACAGCGTCTCTTTTTATTATTTGATGTAAACAGAACCAACAGCTTACGGGATGCGGCGCTTAACGTATTACTTGAGCGGCAACACGAATCCGGCGGATGGGGATGGTTCAAAGGATTCTATCCAAGCCGCGACATGACGCTCTTTATACTGAACGGCATGGCGCAACTGGTACGTTTAAGCGCCGTTCAATATGGCCCGCAGGAGAAAGAAATGCAGACGAAAGCGCTCAACTATTTAGACAAATCAATCCGGCAGGAGTATGACGCGCTGACAAAAGCGGAGAAAGCTTCCGTCAATTATATCCCGACTGCCCGACAAGTAAACTGCCTGTACGTAAGAAGCCTCTACCGTGACATTCCCGAAGGGGACGACGTCCGCGAAGGCATCCGTTTCTTTACCGGCCAGGCGGAAAAACACTGGCAGAAAGTATCCTTATACGAAAAAGGACAGATTGCCCTGTTAATGCATCGTAACGGTAAAAAAGACGTTGCCGGAAAGATACTTGCCTGGTTGCGCAAAACGGCGACAACATCGCATGAACAAGGGATGTATTGGGCGAACAACAAACGGGGAAATAACTTCTTCCATTCTCCTCTTGACGTACATTCTTTATTAATGACGGCATTTGAAGAAACAGGAACGGATACGGAAGAAACAGACCGTATGAAACAATGGCTCCTCAACCGGAAACAAACGCAAAAGTGGGAAACCGTACCTTCTACCGTAAACGGTATTTATAGTATTCTCTCTACCGGAACCGACTGGTTGACCGAAGGAAATAAGTCCATTGTAAACTGGGGCGATAAAACATTCGATACGGCCTCAGGCGAAACAGCCACAGGATACATCAAAGAAGTAGTCAGGGGGAATGATATAACAACGGCCCGGAATACCGTCTTCATCCGTAAAAAAGGCAAAGCTCCGGCATGGGGCGCCGTTTACGACCAATACTTTGAATCTATTGATAAGATAGAAAAACAAACCGGAGCGCTGAGCGTGGAAAAGAAACTGTTCATTGAAACCAGTAACGGCGCCCAGCGGCAGATTGCTCCCCTTACCTCCGGCCGCCCACTTCATACAGGCGACAAGGTAGTGGTAAGATTAACCATTCGCACAGACTGCGAAATGGAATATGTGAGCCTGAAAGATACCCGCCCGGGATGTTTCGAACCGGCTTCGCAACTATCCGGTTATCAGTTTATGGATGGCCTTCTGTATTATCACGCGCCTAAAGACGCATCGGAAAACTTCTATTTCGACAGGCTTCCTGCAGGAACTTATGTCATAGAATACCCGGCGTTTGTTTCGCGTACGGGCACATACGGCGGAGGCGTCGCCACCCTGCAATGCCAATACGCCCCCGAATTTGTGTCCCATACGGAAGGAAATACGTTATTAGTGGTGCCACAGAATTAATAATATACGACAGTAACTGTTTAAGGAATACAGGTTGATGAAATTCATGCTGGCTGCCGTCTCTGCAACTGTCTGAAAGGCGTGGAGCTAAACGAAGATTATTTGTGCGCGAAATGCGGCCGGCAGTTTATTGGCGGCCATGCTTTGCGTTATCATATATAATATTCCGCCACGTCGAAAATGCCGGCGCGGATGGCGTATTTTACCGCCTCGTGTACATTATTTATATCTAATTTGCGGAAGATGTTTTTCCTGTGCGAATTAATCGTGTGGAAGCTCAGACTCTTTTCGTAGGCAATTTCTTTGGTCGTTTTTCCCATCGCTATTTCATGCAGGATTACTTTCTCCATGGCGGTAAGGTTTACCGGCAGGGCGTATGTGGTATCGACGAGGTAATTGTTGCGGATGATCTGTTCGGCATACTCGCAGGCGTAGGGTATCCTGTCGGCCGTATGCTGCAGAGCCAGCCGGATTTCTTCTTCCGTATCGTTTTTCATCACTATGTTTATTGTTGGGTCGGACAGTAATACGTAGCGCAGAAAATGCTTGCTCAGTTCGCTGGAAAAAAGCAGCCAGAACGATTCTTTAGCCGCCGCCTTAACGTTCAGCATCTGCTGCATGGAAGCAAAGTCAAACAGGGTATAATCCAGCACAACGAAAGCCTGGGGAAACGTTTTCAGCTTCTCCTGCAGTTCGGCCATTGTCTCTGCCCGGATAATGGTATCTATTCCTGTTTCTTTACAGAGGGCGTTAATCCCATGGTTTGTGACAAACTGATTGTCGGCCAGAATACAGATTTTCATTTGGATAATTATGCTGTGTACCGGAACAAAGGTAGGTATTTGGAGCGAAAATCAATATACCATAAATGTGCTATTTTTTTATTTACAGAAACCTCCTACATTTGTGGAAACAATTAAACAATGTATTATGCCTGGAATTGCTAAAAAACTGACTGACCTTATAGGGAATACCCCTTTGCTGGAATTACATTCGTATGCGGCAACGTATTCATTAAAAGCGCGTATAATAGGGAAACTGGAATATTTTAACCCGTTGGGAAGCGTAAAAGACCGCATCGCCCTGGCTATGGTGGAAAACGCCGAAGCCAGAGGCCTCCTTTCACGCGATACGGTTATCATAGAGCCTACAAGCGGCAATACGGGAATCGGACTGGCTTTTGTGGCCGCAACGAAAGGCTACAAACTTATCCTTACCATGCCGGAAACGATGAGCCTGGAACGCCGTAACCTGTTAAAGGCTTTGGGCGCCGTATTGGTGCTCACGCCGGGAGCGGAGGGAATGAAAGGCGCCATCGCAAAGGCCGGAGCGCTTCATAAAGAGTATGAAAACTCAATTATCCTGCAACAGTTTGAGAATCCGGCCAACCCGGCCATACATTACCGCACAACGGCCGAAGAAATCTGGCGCGACGCCGGAGGGAAGGTAGACGTCTTCGTGGCCGGCGTAGGTACGGGAGGCACGGTGAGCGGCGTGGGCAAACGGCTGAGAGAATTAAACCCGGACGTTAAAATTGTGGCCGTAGAACCCGAAGATTCGCCCGTACTTTCCGGCGGAAACCCGGGCCCCCATAAGATACAGGGCATTGGCGCCGGATTCGTGCCGGCAACGTATAATGCATCCGTTGTAGACGAAATTATCACGGTAGCGACAGACAGCGCCATTCTTACAAGCCGCGTACTGGCGAGCGGCGAAGGGCTGTTAGTCGGCATATCCTCCGGAGCGGCGGTATTTGCCGCCGGTCAACTGGCCGCCAGACTGGAAAATGCAGGAAAAAACATCGTCGTTATCCTGCCCGACACGGGCGAACGGTATTTGTCGACTCCGCTCTATGCCTACGAAGAATACCCGCTGTAAGAATATCGTACAAATAACATATCTAAAAAAAACGTAACTGATTATGAGCAATCTGAAATTTGAAACATTACAAGTGCATGCAGGACAGGAAGTAGACAAAACCACTCATGCCAGGGCTTTACCCATTTATCAAACATCGTCGTATGTATTTGAAGATGCAAAAGACGGAGCAGACCTTTTCGGGCTGCGCAAATTCGGGAATATTTACACCCGCCTGCAGAACCCGACGACCGACGTCTTTGAAAAACGTGTCGCCGCGCTGGAAGGGGGCGTCACGGGGCTTGCCACGTCTTCCGGGCAGTCTGCCCAGTTTATCGCTCTGAATAATATCCTTCAGGCAGGCGACAACTTTGTTACGACTTCCTATTTATACGGCGGAACCTATAATCAGTTCAAATCCCAGTTCAAACGGTTGGGCATAGAGGCCCGTTTCACGCCGAATGACAATCCGGAAGAATTTGAAAAGCGGATAGACGAAAACACGAAAGCGCTTTACATAGAAACGATTGGGAACCCGGAACTGAACATTCCCGATTTCGACGCAATTGCAGAGGTGGCCCGGCAGTATGGCGTTCCGCTCATTGTAGACAATACGTTCGGCGCCGGAGGTTACCTGTTCCGCCCGATAGAGCACGGGGCGTCTGTGGTAGTAGAATCGGCTACCAAATGGATAGGCGGGCACGGTACGTCCCTCGGAGGCGTGATAGTAGACAGCGGGACGTTCAACTGGGGCAATGGGAAATTCCCTGCTTTTACCGAACCTTCCGACAGCTATCACGGACTTGTGTTCTGGAATGTATTCGGCGCCGACGGCCCTTTCGGCAACATCGCCTTTAATGTGCGCGCCCGCGTGGAAGGATTGCGCGACTGGGGAAATACCATCAGCCCGTTCAACTCATTCTTATTGGTACAGGGCCTGGAAACGCTGTCGCTTCGCGTAGAACGGCATGTGCAGAATACGCAGGCCCTTGCCGAATGGCTCGAACAGCATCCGAAGGTGGAATATGTGAATTATCCGGGCCTGAAGAGCAGCAAGTACTATGATTTGGCTAAGAAATATTTCCCGAAAGGCCCGGGAGGCGTATTGACGTTCAAAATCAAAGGCGACGTTTCCAATGCAGACAAACTGATAGACAACGTGAAGCTGCTGAGCCACCTGGCTAATGTGGGCGACGCCAAATCCCTGATTATCCATCCTGCCGCCACTACCCACGAACAGTTGTCGCCCGAAGATCAGAAAGCGAGCGGCGTAGAGCCGGGCTTGCTGCGCATCTCGGTAGGTATTGAAAATATAGAAGATATCAAGGGCGACTTACAGCAGGCGTTAGACAGTATTGCCTGACTTACGGCATGCCTGGAATAAATGTAAACGGCCTTGCAGAGCGGGGCCGTTTATCGTTTCCAGAAGCCGGGGAGCAGGATGGTCAGTACGGTGAATATCTCCAGGCGGCCTACCATCATGAGGAAGGAGAGGAACCACTTCGACGCCGTGGGCGCTCCGGCATAGTTGCAGGCGGGGCCTAAGTCGCCCAGCGCGGGGCCTACGTTGCTTATCGCCGAAACCGTGGCGCCGATTGTTTCTTCAAACCCCATGCCGTCGAGCATCAACACCAGGCAACTGACGAGTATCAGGGAGATATATACGAATACGAAAGCCAGGATGCGGTGTACGACGTCTCCCGAAACGACCCGCCCGTTCATCCGCACCGGGAGGATGGCGTTGGGATGCGTCTGCTTCAGGAAGACGTTCGAGAGGTTCTTGTTCAATACGATAAAACGGCTCATCTTCAGGCCGCCGCTGGTAGAGCCGGCGCATCCTCCCACAAACATGACAGAAAGAGCGATGAGCCAGAAGAACGGCCCCCACGGAAGGTAGTCGGCCGTAGAGAAGCCGGTAGACGATATGAGGGAGACAACCTGAAAAGAAGCTTTCCGGAAAGCGTCTTCCGCTCCTGCCGCAAAACCGTTGTACGACAGCCAGGCGGTAGAGATAGCAATAACGATCAGCACAAAGAGAAAGAACCATCTTGCTTCTTCGTCGGCAAAGAGTTTACGGGGGCTTCCTTTTACAAAGAACCAGAGCAGGGTCATATTAATCGAACCGATGAACATGAAGAGCGTCACCACGTATTCAACGTACGACGAGCGCCAGTGGGCGATGCTTGCATTTTTCGTAGAATATCCGCCGGTAGACATGGTGGTGAGGGCATGGTTTACGGCGTCGAACAGGTCCATCGGCCCTTGGTATAATAAAGCGGCCAGCAGGGCGGTGAACAGGATATATACGCCCGAAAGCCGTTTGGCTACCTGCGTAACGCGCGGACGGAAGCGTTCGTGCGTAATGCCGGTGGTCTCGGCGTCGAACATTTGCGAGGCTCCCTTGCCGAGGATAGGCAACAGGGCTACCGTGAAGACAACCACGCCTATCCCGCCCTGCCACTGGGTGAGGCTCCGCCAGAAGAGGATGCCTTTGGGGAGGGCTTCAATATCGGTAAGGATACTGGCGCCGGTGGTGGTGAAGCCCGACATGGTTTCGAAGTAAGCGTCGGTTACATTGTCTATATACCCTCCGATATAAAAGGGCAGCATGCCAAAGAGGGAGAGGAGTCCCCAGGTAAGCGTTACTACCAGCATGCCTTCGCGGCGTCCGGCGGCGTATTCGTTGGCGTGCAGCCCTGCCAGGTAAAAGGCGATACCGCATCCCAGCAGCAGGCCGCCCGAAATGAGCAGCGGGTAGAAATCGTCGCCCTTATAGATAAAGGCGACGGCCGAGGCCAGCAACATGAAGACTGTTTCCAGGATAAACATGGAGCCCAGCATCTTTATGACGAAACGGATATTCATGGCTAATTAAAATAATCTTCCAGCTTGCGCAGGGCGGTGTCGAGACAAAACACTACTACGTTGTCGAACGCCCGGATTTGCGTATTCCCGTTTATCATCATCGGTTCGCCGTTGCGTATCAGGCCGCCCAGCGTCATATCTTTGGGGAGGTGCAGCTCTTTCACCGCCTTGCGGGTGATCCGGGAATCGGGGCGGGCGATGAGTTCGGCCACGTCGGCGCTGGCAAAGGTCATACTCTTTATGTTCGACACATCGGCGTCGAGCAGGAACTGGTAGATATGGCTGGCGGCGATGAGTTTCTTGTTAATTACCGAGCCGATGTCCATATTCTCGGCCAGCGGGATATAGTCGAGGTTTTCTATCTTGGCGATGGTCTTCACCACGCCGTAGCGTTTGGCGGCCAGGCAGGCGAGGATGTTCGTGCTTGCGTTCTCGGTAAGGGCGATGAAGGCCTGCGAGTCTTTTATGCCTTCTTGCAGGAGCAAATCCGGGTCGCGCCCGTCGCCGTTTATCACCAGCACGTTGCCGGGTACTGCTTCGGCAATGCGATGGCTCTTTTCCTTGTCTGATTCTATCAGCCGGATGCGTATATTGCCCGGAAGGTACTGGCAGGCCCTCAGCGCGATGCGGCTTCCGCCCATGATGATGATTTTCTTCACCTCCGGGTTTTCCTTGCCGGCCTGTACCTGTATGTCTTTAATGTGTTCTTTGCGGGTGGTAAAGAATACCAGGTCGCCGGGCAGTATGCGGTCGGAGCCGCCGGGTATGATGGTTTCGTTCCTTCGTTTGATGGCTACGATGTGGAAAAGTTTGTTTTCGCCCGGCAGTTCGCACAGCTTCAGGTTTACCAGTTGCGAGTTTTCGCGTATCTTCACGCCAATCAGGATAATCGCTCCCCCGGACAGCTCGAAGTACTGACGCGTCCACGGGCGGCGGATAGCGGTGACGATTTCGCCCGCGGCCAGCATTTCGGGGTAGATCATGGAACTGACGCCGAGGCGCTCGAACAGTTCCCTGTTCCTGGGCAGCAGGTATTCGTAATTGTTGATACGGGCTAAGGTCTTTTGCGCTCCCAGGCTGGCGGCCAGCATACAGGCTGTGATGTTGGCGGATTCTTCGGGCGTGACGCTTACAAACAGGTCGGCTCCTTTTACGCCTGCGCCGGCGAGGTCGCGCGGCGATATGGGATTGCCCACTACCGGCAGTATCTCGGCTCCCGAAGCGGGGATTTGCAAACGTTCTTCGTTCGGGTCGAGCAGGATAATGTCGAGCTTCTCCTGCGCCAGCATCTTTGCCAGATAGGTTCCCACTTCTCCGGCTCCGGCTATAATAATTCTCATATTGCTTCTCCTCTACTTACTTCTCCTCTGCGATTGCGCGGGCGATGCTTTCGGCGTCCATCCCGCACAGTTTGAACAATTCAGGGACAGAACCCTGCTTTATGAAAGCATCCGGTATGCCTATCCTTTTTACGTGCGGCGCGTAGCCGTTGTCTGCCATAAATTCGAGTACGGCGCTGCCCAGTCCGCCTTGTATTACGCCGTTCTCTACGGTGACGATCCGTTTGAAGCGCTTGCCTGCCTCGTGCAGTAGCGCTTCGTCGATGGGCTTGAGGTAAATCATGTCGTAATGGGCCACGGACAGCTTGTCGCCTGTCTGGTCTATCGCCCTGGCCACTTCGTTGCCTATGGGGCCGATAGACAGTACGGCTACGTCGGTTCCGTCGCGGAGTTTCCTGCCTTTCCCGGCGGGCAGTATCTCCGGCTGACTGTGCCGGCTGGTCTTTTCCCCCTTTCCCTTGGGGTAGCGTATCACCCATGTGCCGTCGGCCCTGTATGCGGTGTGCATGAGGTTGCGCAGGTCCCATTCGTTCAGGGGGGAGGCTATCGTGAGGTTGGGCACGGGGCGGAGGCAGGCCATGTCGAACACGCCGTGGTGCGTGGCTCCGTCTTCGCCTACCAGGCCGCTCCTGTCGAGGCAGATAACCATATGGAGCTTCTGCAGGGCTACGTCGTGGATGATATTATCATACCCCCGCTGCATAAACGATGAGTAGACGTTGCAGAAAGGAATCATCCCCTCCTTAGCCAGGCCGGCCGAGAAGGTAAGGGCGTGCCCTTCGGCAATGCCTACGTCGAAGGTGCGTTCGGGAAATTCCTTCATCAGGTATGTCATGGAGCAACCGGTGGGCATGGCGGGGGTGATGCCTGCTATGCGTTTGTCTTCGCGGGCCAGTTCCACCAGGGTGTGCCCGAAGACGTCTTGATACAACTGGGGCTGGTCCGGGTTGTTGGGGAGGAATCGCTCGCCCGTCGTTTTATTGAATTTGCCGGGGGCGTGCCATTCGGCGGCGGAATCTTCGGCAGGCTTGAAGCCCCGTCCTTTCTGTGTTTTGACATGCAGCAGCTTGGGTCCCTGCATATGTTTTATATCGTTCATTACGCGGATAAGGAGGTTGAGGTCGTGCCCGTCTACCGGCCCGAAATAGCGGATGCTGAAGCCCTCGAACAGGTTGTGCTGCCGGGTGAGTAGCGCTTTCAGGCTGTTGTTGAAGCGAAGGATGTGTCCCCGGCTGCCGTCCGTGAGAAGTTTCATCTTCTTCAATCCCCGGTATACGTCGTACCGCATCTTGTTGTATGCCTGGCTGGTGGTGATGTTTACCAGGTACTGGCTCAGGGCGCCTACGCTGTCGTCGATGGCCATATTGTTATCGTTGAGGATAATGAGGAGGTTGTTCGGGTTGGTGGAGGCGTTGTTCAGGCCTTCGAAAGCCAGTCCGCCCGTCATGGCGCCGTCTCCTATTACGGCCACTACCTGCCTGTCTTCTTCCTTAAGCAAGGAGGCGACCGACATCCCCAGCGCCGCAGAAATGGAGTTGGAGGCATGCCCGGCGATAAAAGCGTCGTACTCGCTCTCTTCGGGATTGGGGAATCCCCCGACGCCGCCCAGCTTGCGCAGCGTATGGAAGACGTCGCGCCGCCCGGTAAGTATCTTGTGCCCATAGGCCTGGTGGCCCACATCCCATACGATGCGGTCGTAAGGCGTGTTAAAGACTTTATGTAAAGCGACGGTCAGTTCTACCGTGCCGAGGCTGGCGCCCAGATGCCCGGGGTTTTCGGATAATACGTCGATAATGAATTGGCGCAGCTCCGCACAAAGCTGCGGAAGCCGCCCTGCAGGTAATTGCCGTAAATCGTGCGGTGAATTTATAGTCTGTAAGATGGTATTTTGTTGTTTAGTCATGAAGATTACAAAATTTTCACAAAGGTAAGGAATTTCGCTAAGGGAAAGGCATAAACGCATATGGAAACCGCTTTTTTCCGTGCGGAAACCGTTCGTTCCTGCGCGGAAACCGCCCGTTCCTGCGTGGAAATCGTCCGTTTCCGCGTGGAAATTGTTCGTTCCTGCGTGGAAATCGCCCGTTTCCGCGTGGAAACCGTCCGTTCCTGCGTGGAAATCGTTCGTTTCCGCGTGGAAATCATCCGTTCCTGCGTGGAAATCGTCCGTTTCCGCGTGGAAATCGTTCGTTTCCGCGTGGAAATCATCCGTTCCTGCGCGAAAGTCGTTCGTTCCTGCGTGGAAGTCGTTCGTTCCTGCGTGGAAGTCGTTCGTTCCAGAGCGGAAGTCGTTTGTTCCTGCGTGGAAGTCGTTTGTTCCTGCGTGGAAGTCGTTCGTTCCTGCGCGAAAGTCGTTCGTTCCTGCGCGAAAGTCGTTCGTTCCTGCGTGGAAGTCGTTTGTTCCTGCGTGGAAGCCGTTCGTTCCAGAGCGGAAGTCGTTTGTTCCTGCGTGGAAGTCGTTTGTTCCTGCGTGGAAGCCGTTCGTTCCAGAGCGGAAGTCGTGAGTTCCTGCGTGGAAGTCGTTTGTTCCTGCGGGGAAGTCGTGCGTTCCTGCGCGAAAGTCGGTCGTTCCTGCGCGGAAGT
>JAITRG010000148.1 GCA_031288515.1 Tannerellaceae bacterium | reverse complement strand
TTCTGTAACTGCGTAAGTGGTATTGAGACGAGTCATTCTCAAAGTTTTTAACACTTTAAATTTCGCTATATGTATTTAATGTCAGCAAATTAAACCAGTATACTTTTTACATCGCCACCTGTTTCTTTTCTACCAAAAAATACAGGTTGGCGAAAGCAGAAAAAAACCATTATGACGCCTTCAGCAAACCATTATGATGACTTTGTAAAGTTATCATAATGGTTTTGTAAAGACGTCATAATGGTTTACTGAAGAGTATATAATGATTTTTTTTGAAGAAATAGATACCTCCTGGCAGATTCGACCGGATGAAAAGTAACGGATGCTCTCAAACAAAAACTTTTTTTCGTTTTTTCAGTCACATTTTCCATAAAATACTTATGTTCAAAGTAATAAGCGTGACTGGAGGCGTGACTGAGCGTGACTGACGGTGACTGAACAGTAAGCATTCGGCGAAGTCCGTATTTAAAAAGATTTAGAGGCGTACTATCTTTGCACACCTCTAAAGCGTCTTGTTTGGTCTTCATATGCTAGAAAAAGGCAGTCCAGGATGTGTCCTAAACATTCGGGCTTGATTAGGATTTTTCAGAACACTTATCGTATTGTTGGCCGGACTTCCACTTATGCGGTAATAATTCAGCTAAATCACGACTGTAGTCGTTGTCGTATGAGTGGATGTTACTCAGAACGTACTCGAACCATTCGCGGAAGTTCACATTGTGTTCCTTACGGCAGCCCATCATTTTCTTCTCTCTGTATGATTCGATTTCTTTTTGGAGTGGTACTATTTTCCGGGACAAATACTATGGGAATGAAATCGGATGCCTCTTTTTCGGTTGTAATACCGGAATCTCGCGTATTGTTTACGATGGAAACACTCCTCTTGGGTAGCCGCCTGTATTTCTTTCGCCAGTAAAAAAAACGGGAACGGGTGATTCCTTCGTTCAAATAAAAATCTTTCGAAGTAAGACCTCTGGCCTTGTAACGGGCATAAATCTCTTTATATTTCTCAATTGTCCACATAACTTTTTTAAGGGACAAAGGGAGACGTCTTTTTTATGATTTAACAGACGAGGTTCGACGAATACTTACTTTATAAACGCTATAATTTGTTGCGGTTGCATAAGCGGCAATCTTTCGTTAGGGAATTTCAAAAAGTGTCTGCAAACCAAGACTTTCATTTTTATTAAACTGCTCGCTCGGTATTATAATTTTTTGCATGTTTGCTGAAAATAAACTTTGTGATTGTTGCGTATTCTTAACATTTTTTGTTGCAATGGTAGCGTATTTTTTCATCATTTCAATACCAATAAAGTTTCTATTTGTTTCTATTGCAGCGACAGCAGTTGTCCCACTGCCGAGAAAAGGGTCAAGTACAATATCTCCTTCGTCAGTAAACAAACGTATTACACGATATGCCAACTCTTTTGGAAACATAGCAGGGTGTTCTTTGTTTATTCTGACGCTCGGTATTTCCCAGATTTGTCTATATCCCCATTCTTTCCATTCGTTTGGCGTTAATCTTTCTCTGTTCACAATATATTCTCCGGGCTTCCAAAAAATGTATAAATCTTCCGTTTCACTTACACTTTTTAGCGTATTAGTTGTCCATTTACAATTTGCCCACGCGGGGTCTTTTTTCCAAATACGTTTGTCATAAAGAAACAATCCTGCATCATAAGCATATTGTTCAATATTTCCGCCAACGAGTTTAACATGTGTTCCGGCGGCATATTTTCCTCCACGAATATTATTCCCGTTAAGTCTTCTGTCAACAGTTTGTTCGCTACAATTAAGTACGGAAGCAATTTGCTGCCTGTTGTAATTTGGAAAATCCGACTGCACTTTCAAAATCATATCTTTTGTCACATCGCATTTTCTATTTGCGGGGTTCATTCCCATAATACGAGGCATATTCTCGTCTTGAAAAGAGATTATATCCGCGATATTCACGACAAGAAAACCGCCCGGTTTTAATACATTAATATGCAGAGTAATGATATTCTTCAACAAATCTTGCCAAGAATCGTATGTGGCATCTTTTTCATAATCTTTTCCCAAAAAATATGGTGGAGACCAAAAAGATAATGCTATTGAATTGGGCGCTATTTGCTTTATCAACGAAACAGAATCGCCACAATAAACTGTGTTAATAGTTAAAGTTTCCATATTAAACAACGATTTCTTTTACACGCCAAGAATCAATACTTTTTAGAATATCAAAAGATACTCTTGACCGAATTTTCCGAAAATCTTTTTTCCTGTCATCTTTTCCGGGGAAAAACAGTTCGGGAAATGTTTGCAGGTAATTAGGATTATGTGTCAGTAATAAACCGTTTGGAATACAAGCAATCTTAATTTCTTCAAGAGGTTGCCCTGTTGTTTCAGTACCATTATTGATCATTTTATATACAGGTTTAATAACGAAAGTTACTAATGGCGCTATGGTATTATCGCTCAAAACATAAACAGGAGATAGCGAACAAAGAAAATTGTGTGAAACTAATCTTCCTCTTGCAACGATAGGGTCGTTTAAAATTCCATCATCAATATTGTTCCATATACCCGAACCGGATACTTGATAAGGCGACATTACCGCATGGCTAAAATCGTCGCGTGGTCCGGCAGATTTTATGTCAATAAAAACCCAAACAGAATCTGTTATATGAAGAGTTTGTTTAATTCTTTCGCTTGAAATTATACGCCTGTCGTCAGAACCAGAAGGTAATCCCGAATCTTTAATGGCAAAGTTAGCAGCAAAGTATCGGGATAATTTATTGCCAAATACTTGTTCTCCTACTTCAATCCACGGATATTGGTCACCAATTGGCGACCTGCCCCTGTCAAGAGGCGTGTAATTTTTCCAAAATGAGTATAAATACGACGCTTCGTTATAATCTCTTTTTATTTCAGGCAATTGTAACTCAATGAAATGCAAAATTTCATTCATAACGAAATGTTCTATATCAATAAGACAATTCGGATTATTTTTATAATAATTAACCGAACTTTGATATGAAGAGTGCTGTTCGTTGATAAATTGTTTAAACATCTTTTTCATCTCTTTTTTTGCAAATATTATTTAGATAACCTAAACTCTAACGCCGTTCCCAACTCAAACAATTCGTCTACGCTTGAAAGTAGCGTAATGTTGTCGACGAAGGCGATGGGGATAATGGACTTTATTTTATAAAAGTTATTGTTCATAGTGATTTAACTTCTCGCTTCTATCGCTTCTTCCAGGTGTACGACAAAATTCCCAATCAGCTAACATTTTTATAGTCAGCGATTATTTTCTTGATTAGATATTGTTTTTCGCACCATGCGCCAAATTCGATACGAAAATATCAAAAATAAATGAAAGGACATAATTTTCACCAAATAATCAGTCGCTAAAGGAGAGGTAAGGTTTCAGGCGTTCTATATCTGCGACGGAAAATTCGTCTAATAATTGCAGGTTCTCCCATCCCGAAAGTCTTCCTTTCTGTTGGCGTAACCGGCAAATAGACCGGGTTTGCGTGGGATTCAAGTAAGGATGTTTGATCAATACGTCATACAGCAGCCGGTTTGCGGACAGTTTGGCTATATATAATGTATCGACATGGAACCAGTTGCGGAGAGCCTGGTAACGTTCTTCGTCAATGCCATAGACTTCCCGTAATTGCGAAACCGTATAAAATCCGCCCAGTAAATCGCGGAATTTTACGATACGCCGGGCAAAGGCGCTTCCGATGCCCGGTACTTTTTTTAATACAAGGGTATCGGCCGTGTTTAGTTCTACAAGGGTTCCGGCCGTATATTTTTCGGTCTTCGCATAGGAAGGGCTTCTCCCTTTTCCCGGGCGCTTCGCCTGATTATTCGCGGCAGGCGATGGTTTGGGAGCAGGCTTTCCGGCTTCTTTCGTTATTGATTTGCAGGAAGCAGAGTCGGCTTCCTTCTTAACCGGAGCGTTTGAGGGGTTCACAACGTATTGGTTTTCGTCGCCGCCGCCGGTTTCTTTCTTATCATAGACAATCAGGATAAGTAAAGCGGCGGCAATCAGGATGAGGAGTAAAGTCAGCGCCTGCCTTTCTCCTTTAGAGAAATACAGTAAATTACGCCAATTCATCGTTGTTATTCTGTCCGGTCACAAGCCCGTCTTTAATATAGATGATACGGTCGGTACGTTTGGCTAATTGTTCGTCGTGCGTAACGATGATAAATGTTTGCTTCATCCTGTCGCGAAGTTCGAAAAATAAAGCGTGGAGTTCTTCTTTGTTTTTTGTATCCAGGCTACCGGAAGGTTCGTCCGCTAAAATGACGGCGGGGTTATTGATCAAAGCGCGCGCTACGGCTACCCGTTGCTTTTCGCCGCCCGACAGTTCGGAAGGTTTGTGGCTTATCCTGTCCGACAATCCCAGGAAATCCAGCATATCTTTCGCCTTTCTTTCGGCTGTTTGCGGTTTTTCCCTTCCTATCAGGGCGGGGATCATCACATTTTCCAGGGCCGTAAACTCAGGGAGTAACTGATGAAATTGAAAAACGAACCCGATATTATGGTTGCGGAAGGCGGCAAGTTCCCTGTCTTTCAATTGGCCGGTTTTTGTTCCGTTTATTTCCAGTTCGCCGCTGTCCGGCGCGTCCAATGTGCCGATAATTTGCAATAATGTTGTTTTTCCGGCGCCGCTTGGCCCTACGACAGCTACTATCTCGCTTTTATTGACAACAAGGTCTATTCCTTTTAAGACCTGCAACGAACCAAAGCTTTTCGTAACTCCTTTTGTTTTTATCATTTCATTTAAAGATTACGTATAACATACGACGCCAAAAAACATCCGAACAGAGCAGGCATATAAGAAACCGTTCCGGCCGTTGTCCGTTTACATGCTTCTCCTTCTATTTCGATGATGGCGTCACGATTGGCTGCCTCGGTAGAGAATACGACCGGTATTCCTTTATATATTTCTTTACTTTTCAGCCGTTTCCGTACAGCTCTCGCCAAACCGCAATTCATCGTCTTTGAAATATCTGCGATTCTTACCAAGGAAGGGTCTGTCCTGGCGCCGGCTCCCATAGACGAAACGACAGGTATCCGCAGGCGGAGGGCATGATAAAGTAAAAATACTTTCGGGCTAAGCGTGTCGATCGCATCAATGATGAAATCGAAACGGGCGGACGACAGTATCTCTTCTGTCCGTTCGTCCCGTAAAAATTCACGGATGATTGTTAAATCCAATTCCGGGTTGATATCCAGCAGGCGTTTACCCATAACATCCGCTTTGAATTGCCCCAGCGTAGAATGTAGCGCGGGTAATTGGCGGTTTATATTCGTATCATTCACGCTATCGGCGTCTACGATCGTCATTTTCCCTACGCCGGCCCGGCATACCTGTTCGGCGGCACAGGCGCCTACTCCTCCTAATCCGACAACCAGTACGCGAGACTGCGAAAGACGTTCCAGCTTCTCATTCCCCAGCAATAGCTCCGTACGGTAATTCCATTGATATTGCATACCCGTATTATTCGTAGACAGCTTTATACCAATCCAATTTCCTGTACCAGCCGTTTAATTCGGCAAGTTCTTCCTGAACAGGGTAAACGGATAAACCGGAGTATACGTTGACAGGTATAACATTATCCTCGCGTCCCCCCTGGATAGTATAAGTACTTGCCGTAGTGCGTTTTTCCGCAACAACGTTATCCAGCGACGCCTGGAAAAGGCCGTATTGTTCATCCGTAGCCAACCGCCGGATCACGTCGCCGAAATCATACAGGCTGGTTGGCGCGCTATAATAGGTTAGTATCTGAAGATCGGGAAACAAAGACGGAAAGTTGAATGTAGCCTCTTCTCCTCCCGCCGCAGAAATAATTGTGCGGGTTACTCCCGCCAGCGCTTCCAATTCACCGGTACTCACAATGGAGATATTACCATAAGGATAGCTGTAGTTTGAATAAAAATTGTGAAATTCGTCAGCGATTTGAGTCAGGCCGGGCGTATTCTGAAACAGAAGAGGTAGTATTTTTTGGTAAGGGAACCCAACGTCTATAATCTCGGACGGAGATGAAATAATGTAATCGGCTTTATTCCTTAATTCATATACACATTCGATCGAACCCATGCTGCAAGCGTCAAAAAGTAAAAAATCGAAGAAATGGTCGGGCAAAGCGCTTGCCAATTCATCTATCGCCATATATTTTCTATCCTCTTCTCCGAATGAGCGTAACATGTCGTTGAAACCGGCAGGCAACCATGCCGATCCATGGCTGGATAATATCATGCCATAACTGTCGGCAGGATAAAAGGCGACAACTTCAGTAAGAATTTCTTTCATTACTTGCGGTGAAATGGCGCTTTTATTCTCGTAATCGCGGATATGATGGCGGGTAATCACTCCGTTCGCGCCTTCTTTTATCTCGAATAATTCAGCTTCTTCTTTATTTTTAGAATAGAAAACGACCAAATTGCCTCCATTTAAGTTCTCCGGCGTAGCGACAGCCGTCATGTCGGCAATGTTTCCCCCGAGATTACTCCCTAAATTACTTGCCACCATATAAACAAACACCGTACGCGCCACACATTTATCTCCCAGAACATCCGTATCCAGGCAACTGTTCAAGACGATCAAAAAAAGAGCGGGCAATAGTATATATTTTAGTTTCATTCTCATTGAATTTATCCGCAAAGATACTACTTTTCCGATATTTCTATAATAAAACCCGGTGATAACGTATATTTTTTCCTGTCATTTCGTAACGTAATGAACTTTTTCTTTATATTTGCATTTTATTAATGATGTTGATAACTTAACATATTATGAACAAAATATGGTTGGGTCTTCTGTTTGGGTTTTGCATGTTTATTGCTGCGCATGCGCAGCGGATAGCGGTGAAAAATAATGTTGTTTATGATGCGGCAGCCATTCTTAATATAGGAGGGGAGTTCGTTATCAATAAACAATTCTCTGTAGATTTGTCGGGGAATTATATAGGTTGGGAATTAGGAGGCAGGGCATGGAAGCACTGGATGGTTCAACCGGAAGGGCGTTATTGGCTGCTCGAAGGGTTTAACGGCCATTTCTTCGGCGTACACGGAATGTATCTTAATTATGACGTTTCCCGGTTGGAGCTTCCTTTCGTCAATTTCAGCCGGAGAGACCGTTATAAAGGGAGCGCTTACGGAGGAGGCGTGTCTTACGGATATTCATTATATGTAACTCCGCGGTTCAATATTGAATTGTCGGCAGGAATAGGCTACCTGAGGTTTGACTATGACAAAACGCAAATCAGAGAAAAAGAAACAGGCCCCTTCAATAAAAGATATTTCGGCCCTACGAAACTGGGCATTAGCGTAGTATATATTATATTTTAAAATAAACCCATAAAAAAGAAATAAAATTATGAAAGTTGTGAAAGTTATAGCCGGCATAATTATAAGCGTGCTGTTTTCTATGCTTCCGGCTAATCTCCAGGCAAACGAAGCAACCGGAACGGTAAGTATCAAGTTGAATTCAGCAAACATAAAAAACCTCAACGTCAATATGGATATGGATATTAAGATAAACCATATGCATATCGGTAAACATGAAAGTTTGTCTTTAACGCTGGCTTTGAAGAAAGGAAACGAGGTATTATACCTCCCGCCGGTGATTGTAAACGGTTCCAACAAACGGAAAATGTATGAACGCGCGGTAAATCTTTACGGCTTGAACACTGCAAAAGGAGACGCTTATGCCGTTCTTAAAAACGATCAGGACCTGATTCAGTTTTTAGCCTATAAAAAGGACGTCCCGTATAAATCATGGATGAATAGAAGCCAGCTTGTACTGATAGGGAAAGTGCTGGATTATAATAACAACGTGATCGATTCATTTACCGACGTACTCGAAAAGTCTTTACGCTTTAATAATCCGAGAACGGCAAGGAGAACGGATGGACAATCCGCCGGAGCCGTGCAGCAACAACAGAGCCGGAATGCAGTATCTGCTCCCGCTTCATCCGCGCGCCCTATGGATAAAGTGCAGCAATACCTGCAACAGAAGCAACAAAAGCAAAATCAGCCGGATATTCAGGCCCCATTAAGATACAGGCAAGGCGAATATCCTTCACAACAACAAAATACGTTCCAGGAAACCGGAAGAAGGACGCAATCGCAACAATCTAACGGCATGGTGCAACAGCAGCAGAGCCGGAATACGGCGCCCGCTTCAACTCTTGCTTCCCAATCGCGATCCGTAGATAAAGTACAGCAATACCTGCAACAACAGCAACAGAAGCAGAATCAAAATCAGCAAAATACCCGCTCTTCATCGAGGGCGTATAACGGCAATTATCTACTCTGAACGTAAGGCGCGGGGTGATTTTCCAAAGTTGGAACGGCAGAAGTGCGAGAAATTGGCTAACGATTCGAAGCCGTACTTTATACTGATCTCCGTAATCGGCATATCGGTAGTCGTTATGTCGTTCAGGATATCCTGCTTCTTCTGCTTCAGCATCCATTGATAAGCCGGTTCGTCGAATGTTTCTTTAAACATTCTCCGGAACGTAGGGACGGAATAGCCTCCCAAGCGGGCAAATTCTTCCACGTCTTTTACCTGCTGGTAATTATTCATTACAAAATAATGAAAGCTCCTGTTATGGCTGTATATCGGCGAATAAAAGCCTGACAGCTCTTTAAGGGTATAAAAACAATTCAGCAGATAAAACAACTCCGTTTGCTTGGATTGCATCAAACCGAGGCAAAGCATATCATCCAGCAGTACCATCCTCATCCCTTCGAGGAAATAACGAAGGGGAACGCAGGCGTTCATTACAGAAGAAGACGGAACGCTTCCTTCTACGAAGGAAAGGCCCTTCTGGAAACGGGTATCACAAACGTTTTGCAGCCGGTCAAACAAATAAAGGATACATTCCACCGGCGTATGGATTCTGAATTCGACAGACGAGCCAACCGGCTGGAGGATAAAGTTGCCTTCCCTCAATATCGTGTCGGGATGCTCGCTGCTGTTTACCCACAGTTCGCCTTTTATGATGAAATACATGATATTCTGCGAGCACCTCTCCTTTGGGATAAACATGCCTCTGGGATAGTTTCTATATTTGAAGACGTCCTTCCTGAACTGCTCGCAGCCGGCACAATCGGTATATTTATTGCATCTTTCTTCAAACATAAGGCATTATAGTTTCAATTTAATCCGTTTGCCTTTGCTCTCGTTATGATAGCGGTCTACGGCCGTTACTACAAAACGGAAGGCGTCTTTCCTTTTATTGTAACCGGGAAGGAAACAAGACGTTTCCTTCGTGATTTTCAAAATATGGGCAGGGTTGTTCAAATCTATTTTCTCTCCTTTCGCAAAACGATATACCACAAAATAGTTTGCCGCCGGGGGGGCGCCGGGCTTTTGCTTTACGTGCCATTGCAAGGATAATCCGTCGGGGCGCTTTTCGGCTCTCAACTCCGATACATTCGTTGGCACGCCACCGTGCATGCCGGTATAAGCAGGGATTAAAGCGGGATAACGATGAAAACGCCGTTTGAGGCTATCGGCCACTCCCCCATTATTCCATAAGAGTTCATTGGCCGGCCAGAAACAGTTGCCTTTTATATTCGGCAAGGCCCTTGCATCATTCAGTTTTTCTTCCAGTTGGCCTGCTTTCATTGTGCGGGCTACATCCTGTCCGATATACAGATGTCCGTTTTCAGTATTTTCATTCCACCATTTCAGCAGGGTGGCGTAATCGGCCGTTGCGTGCCCGGTTTCCCAATACAGTTGGGGGATATTGTAATCCACCCAGCCCTGCTCCACCCAGTGGAGTACATCCGCATATAAATCGTCGTAGTTCTGTAAACCGTTCGTTTCGCTGCCGGAGCCGTCAGGGGTATTCTTCCTGTTACGGTATATGCCGAACGGGCTGACGCCGAACCGTACCCAGGGCTTTGTCTCATGGATAACGCCCTTCAGCTCTTCTATCAATTTGTTTACATTCTCCCGTCGCCAGTCGCCGCGCGTAGCTTCCGTATATCCCTGGGGTATGCCATAGCGTTCGAAACTTCTGTCGTCGGGAAAAGGTATTCCGGGTGCAGGATAGGGATAAAAATAATCGTCCATATGGATGGCGTCTACGTCATACCGGCTTACGACGTCTTTTACCACACTGCATATAAAGCGGCGGTTCTGAGGCTGCCCGGGATCAAAAAGGATTAACTTATTATACTTAACAAAGCGTCCGGGATATTGATTGATGATATGGGAAGCGGCAAACGCCATGTTCTCCGAAGCGCCGGCCCTGTACGGGTTCAGCCAGGCGTGAAATTCCATCGCACGCTTATGACATTCATCAATCAGGAATTGCATCAGGTCGAACCCTCCTTCGGGAGCCACTCCCTGCCTGCCTGTATAAAAACGGCTCCAAGGCTCTAATTCCGACTTGTAAAAAGCATCCGCTTCAGGGCGAACCTGAAATATAACGGCATTTATCCCACAGGCATGAAGAAAATCGAGTTTACGGATAAAATCCTTCTTCATTTGTGCAGGAGACATATCCTTGTATTCGCTTTGATAAACCGTTTGTATCCAGGCGCCGCGAAATTCGCGCTTGGGTATTCCGCCCGTTTCATTCAGCGGCGTCAGGAAAGTCGTTCTGCATCCCGATACAATCGCGCAAATGATCAGAGACAACAAATATATATATATTCTACTACGCATAGAGTTTGCCTGCAATTAACCAATCAGCAAAGTTACGCTTAATATTTGATATTGTACGGTACGTTGGATATTTTTCAGGGCAACCGCGCCAAAATAATCTATGTTGTCTTTGCCTGCTTCTACTTTAACCCATTACACAGGCTTGTCTGGCGCTATCTTTCAGCTTCCAGCCGGTTTATAAATACTTGCGTAT
>JAITRG010000140.1 GCA_031288515.1 Tannerellaceae bacterium | reverse complement strand
TCCCTGTGGGATAAATCCGGTTGGAATTACTTCAAGTCGTCTTTGGTAGATTGGAAATAATACCTAAAATAAGCTACCTGATGAAAAAGGGCAGCTTATTTTTTTTAAGTTTGCGTAATTATAACTTTTAACGATTAGCATTATGAGAAAGATTAAAGCATTGTTGCTTAGTATTGTTTGTGCGATACCCTTACTTTCTTTTGCACAAGCAGACCAACCCTTACGGCTGGGAGTTGCAGGCCTCTCCCACGGACATCTGGGGGAAGTAATCAGGCGCGTAAACCGCGGGGATTTTGTGATAACAGGCGTATCGGAAGGGAATGATTCATTGAGGGCAAAGAATGGCCTTAAAGGGAAAGTACCCGATGATCTCTTCTATGCCGATCTGGAGGAAATGCTCGACAAAACAAAACCGGAAGCCGTCATTGTATACGAACCCATCGCCCGCCACCTGCGCGTTGTAGAAGCATGCGCGCCAAGGGGGATTCACGTAATGGTAGAGAAACCGCTGGCTACAACGGAGGCAGACGCCCGGCGAATGGCCGAACTGGCCCGGAAACACAGGATACATTTACTCACAAACTATGAAACAACGTGGTATGCAAGCCTGCAGGAAACCTACCGCATGGTAAGCCAATCCGAAATCGGCGGTATAACGCGCATAAATGTATACGACGGTCATCGGGGCCCTTTTGAGATAGGCTGCGGCAAGGAATTTACCGACTGGCTTACCGATCCGGAACTGAACGGGGGAGGCGCTGTGATAGATTTCGGCTGTTACGGCGCTAATCTGGCCACATGGTTCCTGCACGGAGAAAAGCCGCTAAGCGTATACGCCGTCCTCAATAAGCAAAAGCCCCGCCTTTACCCCAAGGTAGATGACGATGCGACGATAATCGTTCAGTATCCCAACCTGACGGTACAAATCATGGCCTCATGGAATTGGCCCATCAACCGTAAGGATATGCACATCTACGGAGAAAAGGGTTATATCTATCAAGACAATGCAACAGACCTGCGCGTATATGTACAAAACAAAGAATCTGCCCGAAAATCGCCCGCATTAAAGGCTCCTTACGACGATCCGTTCTTTTACCTCAAGGCCGTTGTGCGTAATGAAATTGAAGTCGGACCCACAGACCTGTCGTCCCTTGAAAATAATCTTACGGTAGTATCTATTTTGGATGCGGCCGTCCGTAGCGGCAAGAGCGGGAGCGTGGTGAAATTGTAAGAGGCAGGAATCGCATGGAAAAAAGGAAGAAAAATAAAAAGGGAAATAAAATGGCGGCTTACGCGATAGCCTGCTTATCCGGCCTTTTACTTTTGTTTAATGGGTATTTCCTTGTTGAGAAGACGGAAAATCCGGTATTACAACAGGAAGCGCGCTCTACCAAAACAGAGCTGCCGCAACTGGTAAATAACCGCAAAGAACAAATAATTAATCATGAAGGTTTCACCGTATCCTACAATGCCGACTTCCGGATAGCGAACTGGACGGTATATGAACTTACGGCGGATGAAGCAAAGGCCAAAGAGGTTGGGCGGGCAGCGAAGTTCTTCCCAGACCCCGAGGCGAAAGGTGTTTCAGCTACAAATGACGATTACAAACATTCCGGTTACGACCGGGGACATTTAGTCCCCGCAGGCGACATGAAATGGTCGAAAGAAGGAATGCACGCTTCTTTTTATTTCAGCAATATTTGTCCCCAGAACAGAGAATTGAACGCCGGCTTATGGCACAGCATCGAAAAGCAGTGCCGCGCATGGGCTGTGAAATATGGCGCCATAGTAATCGTAACCGGCCCGGTGATAGAAGATAACATGAAGCGGCTTGGAGAAAATAAGGTAGGGATACCGGATAAATTTTATAAAGTGATAAGCTCGACGGCCGGCGATAAATCCAGGAGTATCGGGTTCCTGGTTGAAAACAGAAATTATGAAAATCGTTTGTTAAAAGAAGTAGCCGTTACCGTCGACAGCGTAGAAAGCGTAACTGGTATACGTTTTTTTACATCTTTCCCGCCGGGAACTCAAAAAGAGATGAAGTCTGCCATTGATTGGACATACTGGAAATTCAACAAATCTAAAAATGTGTTGTAAAATATATTTTTTTATTTGTCCAATATTATTTAATCAAGCATCTTTGTGCGCAGATAACCTAAACAATCTTTTTGCCTTAAAGACTAATACCTATTAAAACCTATAAAGAGGGAATTTGAGAAAATTCCCTCTTTATGATTTAAGCGCGTCAATAATTTATTTCTTCTATCTTTGATGCAATCTTGCTGATAGACTCATATAATTTCTCTTCGGGAAGAATAATATTAAAATCGCCCCAGAAGTTCTCGTCGTATGTGAAATCGGTTTCTGCAAAAACAGTTTTTGTCTGTATGGATTCGTTGCGGGCGAACCTGTTTACATTTGTCGTATCTATTTTACAAATGACCGACTCAAACCACATATGGACGCCCGCGGCGCCAAAGAGCTGTTTCTTCTTTTTAATCCTGAAATGCAGGTCGCCCCGTATATGGCTGATATAATAGGCGTTATTCCAGGGCCTGTATGTTACGGTATATGTAATTTTTTGCGGTTTGATATCCAGGTTGCGGCTTTTTCTTTCGATAAACATTCCTACGGCTTTCTCTACGTATTTGGGATGCATTTCAAAATGGGCGGCAACCAGGGCATTGTTTTCATTGTCTATGTATAATTCTCCCCGGTATAACGGATCTTTCACATCATTTTTTTGTTCAAAGACGATGACGTTGGCCATTCGGTTGTCTATTACCGTAATATCGGTATGCGCATAGTTATATAAAAAACGGTAGGATTCGTTAAGAAATTCAGGGGGATTTTTAATCAGGTCTAATAAAAGGGTCGCATTGACTCCCGATTTCATTTTGGCAATGATCGTATCCTTTATCTCCCGGTTCGTAATCCGGCGCATCTTTAACAGTTTCACCTGGTCTTCTTCCATGGCATGCTCGCTAAAAGGCGTTTTGCGAATTTTTACGATTGCTTCCGTCAGGTTAATAAATCCTTTTTTTAATTCAACGCCTTCCCGGTAGAAAGATGTGAGGTAGACAGGCTCTTTAGCATAATTCTTATCTCTGTCGGACAGCATATCCGCGATTATTTTATGCGGATTGATCAGACGAACGATTATTTCCTGTAATGAAATAACTTTAGGTTCGAGCGATAAGGTATTGGGGCGCCCGGTCAACGTATTTACATTTATCGTTTGGGGAATATAACCGATATGGGAAAAATGAACCTCTGCCTGTTTGAGCGAGTCCGGTATCCGGAGGCGGAAATCTCCGTTCTGGTTGGTTATAGCGCCAATCGCTTCGGCCGGGATTCCGATACTGGCAAAGGGAATGGGCGTACTGGTATATTTATCAACGACAGAACCTTCAATTGTAATAAAGGATGAAACGCTGTCCTTTTTATCAACCACAGGCAGGGGCTCTTCTTTTTTCTTTCCGGGTAGCTCTATTAATATGTAATTGCTTATCACGCGCAGGGATAACTGATGATTGCCGGTAATTTTGCAAATAGCCTCCTTCAGGGTGTAGATTCCTTTTTTCAGATTTACTCTCTTTTCATTTTGAATTACCCGGCTGTCGTAAATAAAGAGATAGCCGGAGTGTTCGGTTATTTTTTCCAGTAATTCATAAATGGTTCCTTTAGACTTGGGTAATTCTATCTTCCGGCTCAGTATATCGTCATTATCCGCCTGTACGGGTAGCGCTTGCAATAACGACAACCCGCTTAGTAAACAGATTAACATACAGGAAACCGAAAGTTTCATGGGTACGGATTCTTTTTAAGGTTCAAAAATCAACAATACATTGTTTTCTTTTCTCCATTGTAAATTAAACGCTGCACAAATCAATCCGGCTATTGTTTCGGGCGCTTCGTTATTGAAAGTAGCCGTTAGTTGCCGGTTCTCTAACGAAGGCGTCGTTTGTAAGCGTAAACCCGATTCGTTTTTGTTGATTACCCGTAGAATGTTGCCTAACGTTTCGTCTTTAAACCGTATTCGTTCGATACCGGTTACTCGCTTATCTTTACCGGTTTGCTCTACCCGGAGCCGGTTATTTGATAAGGTGACGGTTTCCCCTTCTTTTACGCGGAGGCTTTCGCCGTTCTTTTTATACGTAACTTTTACTTCTCCCCGTTCTACGGTTAGTTCAAACAGTATCCGGCCGGCGCTTTGAATGTTGAATGCCGTACCGGTTACTTCAATGCGGATTAATTCCGTTTCTATCATAAAGGGCCGTTCCTTATTGCCTGTTACGTCAAACAAGGCATTTCCGTTTAAAATGACTTCCCTTTTCTCCCGGGCAAAATGTTCGGGATATTGTAACCGGGTATTATCAGCCAGGTAAACAATCGAACCGTCTTCTAATGTTTTTACTAAGGTGACGGCTCCCTCTTCGTTGTGTAAAGTAAGTAATCCGGCATGGTTATCCCGATACTTATCCTGCAGGAATACTGCCGTAGCGATACTTATACAGAGTAGTATACCGGCGGCCGCCGCCCATCTCGCCGCAGACGATACCGGCGGCTTTGCGGTCTTCCCGGTTGTTTCTTGCGGAAGCAGCCCGTCCTGTTCCAGACGGGTATACAACTGACGCCAGGCCAGGCCTGTATTTACTTGACTGTTTTCTTTTCGAATCATGCTATATGTGTATAGTTTTCTATTTCTTTTCGTAAAATTTGAAGCGCTTTTGTTATTTCCGCTTCTACTGTTTTCACAGATAAAGACAGTTCGGAAGCAATCTCTGCATATTTCTTCCCTTCAAAGCGATGCATCCGGAAAATACGCAGGCGGCGTTCGGGTAATTTATCGAGCGTACGGTTGATGAGGTCTTCAAGTTCTTTGTATTCCAGTAAATCCTGCGGAGTGGAAGTCTGCGTATCGTTTGTTTTAAGTAAAACCATTTCGCGATGGCGGTTCTTTACTTCCTGACGCTCGAAATATTGAAGGGAACGATTACGGGCAGCCCCATACAGGTAGCTTTTCAGCGAATGGAGTATTTGTATTTTTTCCCGTTCTTTCCAGAATACATAAAACAAGTCCTGTACAATTTCTTCCGCTATATACATTTTGCCGGTTATGCCGGCGGCGTACAGACACAGCGGGGAGTAATAGAGGCGAAATATTTTTTCAAATGTGTTGACGTCGCCCTCTTTTATCTTTTTTAATACGCTTAAATCGCCCAGCATAACCGTGTACAAAATGATTAACCTGTTTCAAATGTACGAAAAGTAATTATTATTGTTTCTGTTTTCTTAATTTATTTACGGCCGATTCCAGCGATTCCGTAGGTTCTATAATATTATAAGCCCCCCAGAAATCTTCATCCATAAAGTCTCCTACTCTGTCGGACAACGACTGACTGGGCTTAAAAGCCAGCTTGTAAGAAATGCTGTTTACTTTTTCGGTTTCACTGTCGGTAACAACCATCTCTGAATTAATGGTATAATTTGTTGCGAACAGCCGGCGTTTCCAGTCGCAGTTGAAATGTACTTCGTTGCGTATATAACTCAGATAAGTTAAATTATTGCGTTGCTTATACGTAACAAGGAAAGATACTTCGAGCGGTTTGAAACGGAGTCCGAACGGTTTCTTTTTCAGGATAGCCTGGGTAGCCTTATTCCTGTCGTCCATGTTCAGGTTGAACTCTGCCCGTGTGAATGCAAGATTTTCCTTATCAATATATAGCTTTCCATAGTATAAAGCATAGGGAAGGATCGCTTGCGGCGTAAAGCTTATCACATATTGCGGACGTTTGTCTATCATCACCGATTCTTCCATTTTGAACGAGTAATAAGGCAGCATCTCCTTGTCTAAAAGAATATCCGGGTTCTTTACAATATCTACATATACAGACAGGTTAGGCCCTCCGAGCAGCTTAACTATCAGAGTGTCGCTTTTCTTCTGGCTCAAAAGCGAGCGGCCTTTATATATCTGTACGCGGTCGCGTTCTACATTCTCCGTATAAGGCGTTTTGTATATATCGATAATTGCTTCCGATATATTAATATACCGGCGACCTTTCTGGGCCGTTTCGCGATAAAAGCCGGTAAGCATATTGGTTACCGGACTGTAGTTGACGGCAATTTTACTCATGGCTTCTTCTATGATGTAACGTGGGTCTCTTGCCCGTACGATAATTTCCTCCAGCAGGTTTTCTGTAGGTATCAGGTTTACCACAACATCTGTAATATCGCTTCCGTTTACCGGAATAATTGCATTTAAGTAGCCCACATGAGATAGTTGCACTTCTTTAGCCAGCAGAGAATTTTTAATTTTGACGGAAAATTCCCCGTCCGAGTTTGTTACAGTACCTATATTACTTCCCGGAACGGCAATATTTACATATTCCAATTTCTTCTTACTCTTTTGGTCTCTCACCATTCCGCTTACGGTAATATACTCATCGCCATTACCATCGTCTTGCGCCCGTAATGGAGTAATCCCCAATAATATCATTAAAGACAAGAGGATAACTGTCGTTTGCCTGCATAATGCGTTCATATACGATCTTTTTTAGTTAATAATTACATATGTGTATCCCTAAGATCGTTGAACAACAAAATACCCTATGGTTTTTTACTGAAAAAAGATATTACCGATCAATGTCGTTCTACTTTAACGCATTAATTTCAGGGCAAACCTGTAATTTATGCTTCCGAAGCTCCCGTTAGAGCGCAGGCCTGTCCAAGCGGCGCAACCGGCCCGCAACGTGGCAGATTCCCCAGTGAACAGGCCACAGACAGACAAACGGAATACACTACTTCAAAACTTTATTTTTTTTCGTTTTTTCAGTCACATTTCCTGCAACTATATTATATACAGAATAATAAGTGTGACGGAAGCGTGACTGGAGTGTGACGGAACGTGACGGGAACGGCGTGTCTGAAACCGTTCCATCACGCTCCAGTCACACCCCCAGTCACACTTATTGTTCTTACTGTAACTGCTTTACGAATAATGTGACGGAAAAACGAAAAAAAATAAAGT
>JAITRG010000059.1 GCA_031288515.1 Tannerellaceae bacterium | reverse complement strand
GGGACAGATACAATTGTTTTCCCCTGATATCTCCGGGCGATTGGGACAGATACAATTGTTTTCCCCCGATATCTTCGAGCGATTGGGGCAGATACAATTGTTTTCCCCCGATATCTCCGGGCGATTGGGACAGATACAATTGTTTTCCTTCGATATCTCCGGGCGATTGGGCGCCTACGGTTGTTTTCCCCCGATATCTCCGGGCGATTTGGGCAGGTACGGTTGTTTTTCCCCGATATCTCCGGGCGATTTGGGCAAGTACGGTTGTTTTTCCCCGATATCTCCGAGCGATTGGGACAGGTACAATTATTTTCCCCCGATATCTCCGAGCGATTGGGCGCCTACGATTGTTTTCCCCCAATATCTCCGGGCGATTGGGCTACCTACAACTGTTTTGGCCCGATATCTCCGGGCGATTGGGGCAGATACAATTGTTTTTCCCCGATATCTCCGGGCGATTGGGCTACCTACAACTGTTTTGCCTCGATATCTCCGGGCGACTGGCTGCCGGCAGTTTCCGGCGACAAATTTCTTCCCAAAAAAAACGGCAGGAGGCTTTTTTTCAAAAAAACTGTTCTGGCCTTTACCGGACGACAATTTTGAACGACTGCCCGGCGCCTTGCTTTTGCGCCCTCAGGATGTATATTCCCGGAGGGAGATGCGCTGGCCGGCGATCGTCCGGAGAGTTTGTTCGGAATGTTTGCAGGATTTGCCCGCTTATTGAAACAAGCGCGCAGTCGGAGCCTTCCAGATTGCGCAGTCGGAGCCAGCCGGCGGTATAGACGGCTTGCGCATCCATGACGGCGGCGGCTTCCGAGCCTGTGGCGTCGTTCGAAACGGTTAGTATGCAGGTAGCCGTGTGGCCTCCGTCGACGGTCTGCACGGTGATGGTCGTCGTGCCAGGCTCGAAGGCAATCAGGGTTCCGTTGACGGTGATTTCGGCTACGGCCGTGTTCGACGACGACCAGACAACGGCTTTGTTCGACGCGCCGGCGGGAGATATGATTGCCTGAAGCGCGGCCACTTCGCCCGGATGCATTTCCATTTGAGTATAATTCAGCGTTACGCCGGTTACGTGTTCGACGGAGGCCGCGCCTTGAACCGTTACGTTGCAGGCGGCGATATGATAGCCATCGTTCGAGATGGCCTGTATCAGCGCCGAGCCTGCAGACAGGGCGGTTACCCTGCCCGTGGCGTCTACCGCGGCTACGGTCGCGGCGGCGCTTCTCCAGGTAATATTCCTGTTCGTGGCATTGGCGGGAGAGAGGGTGGCGCTGAGCGTAGCCGTTTCGCCTGCCTGGAGCGAGAGGGAGGCGCGGTCCAGCTGGACGCCGTCGACAAAGACAGGCGTCGCGACGTCTCCTCCGGAGAGGTGGAGGTCTTCGGCGCCGAGAATCTCGGTAGACGTTTCGCCCAGCCATCCGCAGTACTGGTTGACGGCGGTGTATACTTTCACAAAGCGAATACCGGACAGGTTTACCGGATTGCCGGCGGCGTCTACAGTCCATTCGATGCTGAAGTTCGAGCGGTCGTCCAGATTCGGCTGATTATCCACATAGCCCCAGTGACAGGCGTACTGCACGTAGTAGGTTCCGGAGCCGCTTTCGTCTACGTAGTTGTCGGCCAGTTTTGTTCCCTCGAAGACGATCGTTTCGTCGTCTATCCACTCCGGATAATAAGACTGGTCGTGGAACGTATTCCGGTAGAGATACCCGCTTCCGTAGCCGTTGGTCGTCCAGGGGATATATTCCATATCGTTGAGATAGGGATAGGCAGGATGCGGTACGCGGTCTTTGCTTTCGTCGGGTTTGCAGTAGGTAATCCGGTAGCGTTTGACGGTTTGCGGTTTGTAGTACTCGCTGCCGGCCAGTTCATACCAGGGGTCGTCGGGGAGGCCGTTGCCGTTGTCGTCGCGCGCAACCATGACGACGCCCGGCTCGCAGCTTCCGCCTTCCCTCGAGGCGTCGCCATTGGGGTTGGCATTTGCGTAGAAGGCATTTGCCAGGATTTTGAAATCGTACCTTCCGGGTCTGTTCTCCACTTCGTGGTCGAAGCCGAAGATCACGTATCCGCCGTATCCGCCGAGCGAGATCATACCCTGGTTGTTGTTGGCGATAGCTTCTCCGGCCTTGCGGGTCATGTCTTCCCGCGTATCGCCGGGCGTATATTCGGGCAATTCATTGATGAACTGCCCCGGAGCAGGCATATAGTCGTACACCCTGTGGATGTAAGGCGATTGCGCCTGCATCAGGCTGCCGGCCTGCATCAGGCAGACAATAAGAAGAGATACATTAGCTGTTTTCATACTGTTTAATATATTTACATGGTTCTTTTTTCTGTTTATTTATTTACCTGGTTCTTTTTTCTGTCTATTCTATTTACCTGGTTCTTTTTTCAGTTTATTTACTTGGTTCTTTTTTCAGTTTATCTATTTATATGGTTCTTTTTTCAGTCTTCCAGAAACGCAAAATGGGCCGGAATATCCCCTGTGCGGACGTTCCATTTCTGTTTGCCCGCCTTGTCGAAGCAATAGAGCGTTCCGGGCGAGACGTAATTTCTGGCGTCGGTTATGTATATATCCTTCGTCCGGGGGTGCACCATGATACCATACGGTATCCTGATCAGCCGTTCCGTGCCGTCGGTAATAAAGTTGCGGGTGATTATCTCTCTCCTGGCCACATCCACGATACCATACGTTATTTCGTTCGACATGGAGACGTAGCTCCATTCCACGCTGTAGAGGTAGAGCGAATCGCCGTCGAGAAAGAAGTTGGAAACGGCAATATCCAGGGAATCCGCCAGCGTTTCCGTTTCCAGGTCGATCCGGTACAGGCGGGAGGGCTGCGCATAATAATCGCCCCGCGAACTGACCCAGAGGTTGCCCCGTTTATCGGCGCGAAGCCGGTGGAGGTTGCGGGCTACTTCGATCCGCCGGGTCTCGGTAAAAGAAGGGACGTCGATCACCGACACCGTACTTTCGTAGTTCGGAAACATATAGCCGCCCGAATTGGCTACATATATAGTATTGCCGACAATCTCCAGCTCGTCGGGCTGGAAACCAACCAGGCAGCGGTCGAGTACCTGAAAGGTAGCCGTATCAACTTTTGCCACATAGCCCAGCTGCTCGTAACTGGGATTAAGCTCCACAGGCCCGGCGTAGGAGCTTACGTAGGCGTAGCCTTCATGGAAACGGATGTAGCGGCAGTTGGGGATATCGATTTGCCCCAGCCGCCTGGCCGTATACCTGTCCATTACCTCCACCTTGTTGGAACAGTTGATTACGGCATAGAGCTTGCCGCCGTAAATGCGGACGTCATTGCCTACGTCGCCCAGTTCCTTGGGGACGCTGGGGTTGGCGGCGGCAAATATGTTGCGCAGATATTCGCCCGTTTCGCAGTCGTAATAATCCAGGGTGGATTTGTTGCTCCCCATATTCCCCTCGTTCAAGAGGTAAAAGCCCCGGACAGACGTATGGGCAGACGGGCTTTCAGGCTTGTCTACCGGAACCGTTTCCGGTTCAAACACGACGTCGTCCTCCCGGCAGGAAGCCAGCGAAAGGCAGAAGACCAGCGAAAGGCAGAAGACCGCCATAAGGGATAAAAAATACTGTTTACTCATATCTCTATTTTTAAAATCAGTTTATAATTGCGTCCCGGCATCGGATAATTCAATACCACGTCATAGTACTGGTTTAATACATTGTTCACCTCTGCCGAGATTTTGCCTTTCAGTTTCATAAACCGGAAGGTCTTGCCCATCGTCAGGTCGTGGGTGTACCACGGCTGTTCGTAGTTTTCGCGGATATTGGAAGAGTTGTGCCAGCGCTCGCCGACATAGATAAAGCTGTAATTCATATCCCACGCCCGCCACCGGAGGCTTGCGACAGCCGAGCCGTTGTGACGGGGGATGTAAGCGATCAGGCCTCCCCAGGTTCCCGCCCGGGGATCGTTGTCGGAAGGGTCGCTGAAGTCCTGCGCCTTCTGAAACGTATAGTTCAGGCTTGTATGGAGCCGTACTCCGTAAGGCAAGGCCCAGTCGATCCGGGCAGAAACGTCTATGCCCCGGATTTCCACATAGCCCAGGTTCATCATCATCCAGCGGTATTGGCCGTTGCCTTTGGGCGCTGCAATGATTTTGTCCGTCACTTCATTGTAATAAGCGTCCGCCTGGACGTCTAACCGGGCAATCAGGCCGCGGTTCCAGTCTCCGGCGTACTGGAAACCCAGATTGTACTGCGTGGTATATTCAGGCCGGAGGGCGATATTGCCCACATCCGTATAGTATAAGTCATTGAACGTAGGCATCCGGAAAATCTGTTTATAGAATGCCCGGAGGCGCAGGGGCGAGAGGTATTTCGCTTCCCCGAAAGGCTGCCACGAGAGAAACGCGGCGGGCGTATATTCCCGTTTGTCGTCCGCTTTGCCGCTCTGTCTGCCGGGCTGGGCGTCTCCTGCGCCGTGCTGAATGCGCGTTACGTCCTCAAAGACGAATGTAGCCAGCAGGCTTGCCTGCACTTTCAGCCGCTTCCATTCAAAAGCCGTAGCTGCCGCCGTAAGCGCCGTATTCCGCCGGGGATAAACAAAATCCTGCAACGAAGCATCCAGGATATTCCACTGATAATCGGCAGAGAGGCTCACGTCCCACCTGGGCAGGATGGAATACTTGCCGACAAAGGACGCATACAACTCCTGCTGGCGAAACGTATTGTCGATATACATTAAGGTGGTATCCGGATTGAGATAGCGCATCCAGTCGTTGGCATACTTCAGATTGGCCAGCGCCTCCAATTCGCCAGAGAGCCGTTTCTGAAAACTCCCCTGCAGGAAAAAATTCCTGTCCCATTGCCGCTGCGAACGTTTCCATACATTATTAACAATGGCTCCGGGTATGCCTTTCTCCGAATCGTAGAAATAGGCTTTGGCGTTCCATTTCCCGTCGTCCGAAAAACCGTGCAGCCCTCCCTCCAGGCGCAGGGAATGGATATCCCCGTTCTTGCGGACGGCAGTCGTATCCCAGGCCACCGTTCCGTCTTGAAACACTTTGCGGTAGCGGAACGGATATTTGCCCGAAGAATAAATGTACTCGGCGCTGAACGAAGAGCTGAGGTTTTCGCCGATTTTCTGTTCCCAGAGCACGGAAGGATTCGCAAGGTCGAAAGAGCCGGCGCGGAAAGCGGCTTTGAGATTGGCCGGCTTCCCGTCGGCAAACTGTGGCCGCCGGGTGCGCAGGTAGATGGTCCCTGCCGAACCGAAATCTTTGGCAGGCTGGAATATTTCGCTTTTCTGCCCGTTGTAAAGCGAGATTTCTTCGATATTGTCTAAGGAGAATTTACCAAGGTCAATTTGTCCGTTCTGGGCGTTGCCCAATTGGACGCCGTCGTAGAAGACGCCCATGTGGTTGGTTCCCATGCTGCGGATATCCACGGTCTTCAGTCCGCCGATACCCCCGTAGTCCTTGATTTGCACGCCCGAAAAATAGCGGATGGCGTCTGCCACGGAGAAACTGCCGAGCGCTTCCAGCTTCTCGCCCGATAACTTTTGCGAGGGAATAACCTCAAGGTAACGATTGGCGACAACCGTCACTTCTTCCAGATGTTGAAGACTGTCTAATTTGCTTTGAGCAAAAGAGACAACAGGCGATGCAAGCAGCAGGCCTGCACAAAACGTTCTGACAAAAAACATAAAAAGCCGTTTTAATATGACTACCAAACAGCTTTCGCAAAGGAAACTAAAACGATAAATGGGATAAACCTGCAGGAAAGCGGACTATCCAACCGCCGGCCTGCCTTGTTCGTCTCAAGCTTTATTCCTCGAAAGCTTTAAACATGTAACAATTCTGGCCGGTCTTCTGACTTACTCCCTCTTTGAAACCTCCTTCCCATCCTTTCCGGACAGTGGATTGAGCATCGTTCAAAGATTTTCCGGCGGAGCTTACAGCAGCGGGTCTGTCCAGGATTTGCACCTGATTCCCTTTTCAATGCGTTTCCGAAGCATACGGAACGAGCATCGCCAAAATCTGAGACAAATATATGAAAAAGTTTTGTAATCTGTCGCGTAAACATACGGAAAAAGAATAACGCTTCAAAGCCAAACCAAACGGCGCCGGATAAAAAACCTGCGGCTGCGTTCCGGCAAAAAAAAATCATTATAGCTTGTTGAGTAAACCATTACGACGTTTTACAAAACCATTATAATGTCTTTACAAAACCATTATAATGGTTTGCCAAAGAGAACCTGACGGTTTTTTCCCGCTTTTCCGAAGACGTCGCAAGGGCGGCTTTCAGCATAATTCCACCAACCCGCTATCAAAACAATTCTTTCGGGTTAATCTTCAAAAATTCTTCGTATGGTATTCCGCCCGTACCGACCCGCAGCATTTTACCGGGATGAAACTTCCCGTTAAATACCCCCATCCCTTTTACGCAGGCTTGTTTGGCGACGTCTTTCATCTTTCAGCCGGTTTACAGATACTTGTGTCTGAACGGCTATGGCTGAAAGAAGACCTTTCAGCCTCGTTTCAGCAAAAAAATTAGGCCGGCAAAAAGGGAAAAAAAGTCATTATGATACCTTCAGTAAACCGGTATAATGGTTTGGTAAAGAGTATATAACGGTTTGTCAAAGACATCATAATGGTTTGGTAAAAAGTATATAACGGTTTGCCAAAGACATCATAATGGTTGACCGAAGGCGTCATAATGGTTTTTTCATGAAATAAATCCCTCGCCTCCGGTTTCCGACTGAAAGAAAGCCGAAGGTCAGTTTTCAGTATTTCACCCTGTAAGACAGGTATTTGTAACAAAACTGAATCCTGAAAGGAAAGGGGAAAAAGTATAGATAACCTTTCTCTGTTGTCGTTTTAATTATCTTCTTCTTCGCTTTTTCTTTAATTTGTCGGAATAGAATTAAGTATAACGGCAATTCGGGAAGATTTTTTCAATATCATTTAGGGTGAAACATAAGCAGATTTGTCATATAAATAGAAGCATAAACAGATTTGTTATATAAATAAAATAAAAGATGAAAGAAAAAACAGTCTCGTCACAAGATGAAACAGGAGAGGCGCTCTTACTCAGGTACGTGCGAGGCAGTTCTTCGGACGCGGAAAATGTCCGGATCATGCAGTGGATGAAGGAACATCCGGATAACGAAAAGATATTGATTCAGGTGGCGCAGATGTATTATGCCCGGCGGACGAAAGAGCGGATACAACAGCGGGATTCATTGCTGGCGTTTCATAAAACGCTGCAACGCAGGAAGAGAAAAGCGCGGCGGATATTCCTGCGGAGGCTTTCCGTGGCGGTAGCGTGCGTGGCGCTGGCCGTTTCGGTTGCGGTCAATTATTATTTTCTGTCGCAGCGGGAAGTGGAACAGCAATTCATCACCGTACAGACAAATGCCGGCATGCGCACCCGGTTGAATCTCCCGGACGGTACGGAAGTCGATCTCAATGCGTCCGGCAAGCTAACGTATCCGGCTTCATTCGGTTCGAAGGAACGCCGGGTGATCCTCGACGGCGAAGGTTATTTTCAGGTTGCCCGCGACGCCGGACGTCCGTTCATCGTTAGCGTAGAAAACAAGCGGATGGAAGTGGAAGCGCTGGGTACGGCGTTCAACCTGCAGGCGTACGCCTCCGATTCGCTGTTGAAGACGACACTGGTGGAAGGCTCTGTCAGAATCGGCATGCAGAGCGAGTCGGGCGTATGGCAACATGCGCCGTTAAAACCCTCGGAGAGGGCGGTGTATAACATGGCGGCGAAAAAATTGCATGTCGCCGCGATCAATCCCGCTTATGATACGGCATGGATACAGGGACGGCTGATGTTCAAAGATATGCCCGTTCCGGAAGTCCTGACGCGACTGTCGTATTTCTACGGTGTGACGTTTGATGTAAAAGATGAGATTATCAACAATTACACGTTTACGGGTACGTTCGAGAATCGACAGTTGTCGCAGGTACTTGATTATTTGCGCATATCTTCGCATATCGATTACAAAATCATACCTCCGGCCGAAGACGACAGCCAGGGCGTCAGAAGGACAAAGGTTATTTTAAGAAAGAGATAAAGTAAACATAATATCTAACCCAAAAAACGAAAATGCCTATGAAGTAAACACGGAAAATAAAAAGGAAAAACACGATTCCAAAAAAACATGCGGAAGTCTGTTTGCATCAGCGTTCCCGCATGAAAAAAAAGATTTTTTAATTCAATGTTGTTTAGTTAAGGAAATAGATAAATAGACCATCTTATTGACATATTTATTGTTACATCCATAACTGCCTTTACATGTAATCTGGGATATCGTCACTATCCCGCCGTTTACTTTGTGGCCCGCTCCAGGAAGAAACAAATAGCTTAACTAAACGATATTGTTTTTTAATTACTAAAAAACAAACAAATGTATGAAAAAGAATTTTAATACAGTTATCAGAGTTATGAAATTAACTTGTATACTTTTACTTGTATCGGTTGGTTTCGCCTTCGCAGCCGGCTCATATGCACAAAATAAAGTGATTACCCTGAATTTATCCAACCGGACAGTCGCCGAAGTGCTTGAAACAATAGAAAACGAAACGGAGTTTAACTTTTACTACAACAGCAAATTAGTCAATACAAGCCGGCTGGTTTCCGTTAATGTAAATAATAAACATGTGTATGCCGTCCTGGATCAGCTCTTCAGCGGCCATGGCGTGTATTATAAGGTAGTAGACAGAGACATAATCCTCACGGATACCGCCGGCGACGGAACGAAAGGAACGGACGGGATAACCCAGAATAAGGTACGTATTTCGGGCGTCGTGACCGACGCCGGCGGCGAGCCGGTTATCGGCGTCAATGTAGTGGAAAAAGGTACGACAAACGGTACGATTACGGATACAGACGGCGCATTTTCCTTTCCCGTATCTCCCGGCGCCACGCTGGAAATACGCTATATCGGCTATATGACGAAAGAAATACCCATCAATGGAAACACGACGTTTTCCATCACGCTGGAAGAAGATTTACAAGCGCTGGAGGAGGTTGTAGTAATCGGTTACGGTACGATGAAAAAGAAGGATTTGACCGGAGCGATCGCTACTGTACAGGGTGATGAACTGGTTACCCGTAAGACCATGCAATTGTCGGGCGCTCTACAAGGGACTATGGCCGGCGTGATGGTCACGCGTGACAACAATGAACCCGGCGCTGCTGCCGGCAGTATCCGGATCCGTGGCGTAACGACAATTGGAGACAGTTCTCCCTTGTACATTGTGGATGGAGTACCGGGTGATATTAATCAGGTTAATCCAAACGACGTAGAGAGTATATCGGTATTGAAAGATGCGGCGTCGGCCTCTATTTACGGATCGCGTGCAGCCGCAGGCGTTATCCTGATTACGACAAAACGAGCGAGGGAAAATCAGTTGGCATTGAACTATTCGTTCGAATATGGCGCTGAAATACCGACTACCCGTCCTGAATTTGTGGATGTACAGCGGTATATGCAAATGGCGAATGAGTTGCGTTGGAATGATGCAGGCAACGGAACGAATGAATATCCATTGTATGCCAAAGATGTGATTGACAATTACTACACGTTGAATGCAGAGAACCCGGATATATATCCTGATACCGACTGGACGGATTTGATATTGAAAAGCTCGGCGCCCCGTCAAAGTCATTTGTTGAGCATTTCCGGTGGAACGCAACGGGTACGTACCAAAGCGTCTCTCAGTTATGATAAGACGGACGGATTATATGCCGATCGCTATTATGGGCGGCTAATGACACGGATTAACAACGATTTTATTATTAATAATTACCTGGCAGCAGCGCTTGACGTCAATTTTAAGCGCTCAAATTCGCATCGTCCGGTATCCGGTATCGTTTTCGACTGGATGCGGTTTGCCGCACCGGTTTATGCCGCAATATGGCAGGACGGGAGACTCGGGGAAGGCAAGTCCGGCAATAATGTCTATGCCTCCGCCATGTATGGAGGCGACAGGGATGATATATACAATCAGTTGGGCGGGAAAATTGCGATTGACTTTACTCCTCTCAGCGGACTGAAAATATCCGCTATTGTTGCGCCCGTATATAATTTTGACAAGTCAAAGCAATTCAGGAAAGCCATTCCCTATTATTCGGCTACCGATCCTGCCTTGCTGATGGGATATATTGAGGGGCATGCAACCACCCTGTTAACGGAAACGCGGAATGATTCATATAATGTTACCACTCAATTCCTTGCCAATTATATCAAATCGTTCGGCAAACATGATCTGACATTGATGGGCGGATATGAAAATTATTATTATTTCAATGAATCGTTAAGCGCATCACGCGATAAATATGAACTGGAAGGATATCCATATCTGGATATCGGCCCGCTGGAACTTCGGAACAATGGCGGAAGCGCTTATGAAAATGCTTACCGGTCATTTTTTGGTCGTGCGACATATAGTTATAAAAGCAAATATTTGCTGCAAGGTAATATTCGTTACGATGCTTCCTCCCGTTTTCATGAAGATTATCGCTGGGGTGCATTTCCATCTTTCTCGGCCGGTTGGGTACTGTCGGAAGAAGGTTTCATGAAAGATATTTTTTGGTTGTCATTCCTTAAATTGAAAGGCTCGTGGGGAACATTAGGCAATGAACGTATCGGCAACTATCCTTATCAATCCACGATAGGGTTTGCTAATGCATTGTTCTATGCCGGCAATACCGTTGTTTCAAAACAAACGGCAGCCCAGGTCAGGTATGCCATAAAAGACATATCCTGGGAAACGACCGAATCAACCGATATCGGGATTGAGGCGAATTTCCTGAATAACCGTTTACGCGTATCGGCAGACTATTATTACAAAACGACAAGAGATATGTTGCTGGCTTTGGAAATACCGGATTATATGGGATTTGAAAATCCGGATCAGAATACGGGAAAAATGAATACCAAAGGCTTTGATCTGGAAACAAGCTGGAGAGACCGGACAGGAGATTTCTCATATTCCATAATGTTGAATCTTTCCGATTTTAAATCGAAAATGGGAGACTTGGGCGGCACTGAATTTTTAGGAGACCAGGTGAAGAAGAAAGGGAGTGAATTTAACGAATGGTACGGTTATCTTTCCGACGGCATTTATCAAACGCAGGAAGAAGTAGATAATTCGGCCAGACTGAATAATAATGTGAAGCCTGGCGACGTCAAATACAAGGATGTAAGCGGCCCTGACGGTACGCCTGACGGCCGGATTTCGCCCGAATACGATCGCGTCCTGCTGGGCGGTTCGCTTCCACACTATATGTTTGGCCTTAACACTCAGTTGAGTTATAAAAACGTTGATTTCTCTATGGTATTTCAGGGAGTAGGCAGTCAGAATGTAAGATTACAGTCCAAAATGATACAACCGCTGCAGGTCAATTGGGGACACATGCCGGCCATACTGGACGGAAATTACTGGAGCATGTATAATACGCCGGAACAAAACCTGGCGGCCAAATATCCCCGTTTGACGTATACCAATGCATCTAATTTCACCCAAATGTCTGATTTCTACATTTTCAACGGACGTTATCTGCGATTGAAGAACATTACGCTGGGTTATTCGGTTCCCGAAAATGTGACAGACGTTGTCGGCATCAGGAGCATAAGGCTCTATGCGAGTGCAAGCGACCTGTTCTGTTTGAGTAAATATCCGAAAGGATGGGACCCGGAGATGGGAGTCAATGCTTACCCAATCACAACCTCTGTTCTTTTTGGATTATCAGTTAATTTTTAAATGAGATGATTATGAAATACAATAAATTATTTGTCCTTTTGGGATTGGCGATCGCAATATCATGTACGGATCTGAACATAAATCCCTTATCTGAAGGATCGAGTGAGAGTTGGTATTCCTCGGAGGCTGAAATAGAAATGTCTGTCATGGAATTGTACCGGAATGTTTTCTGGCCGCAGGATGATGACGAATGGACGGACGACTATACCAACAGAGACCTGTCAACACCTGTTACCGGAGCTACCATCAATGGCGAATGGGGTACGGTAACGAGCCTGTGGACTAATTCTTACAAACCGATTGTTCGTGCAAATACACTTTTAGAGAATATGGATAAAGCGCTCAATGTAGGCATTTCACAATCGGCAGTTGATCAGTACTCGGCAGAGGCTTATTTTATCAGGGCAGCCAAATATGCCGATCTGATCAGCCATTTCGGCGAAGTTCCTTACGTTTCGGGTACTATTAGCATGGACGAAGCGTTTTCGATAGGCCGGATGGGAAAAAGCGAGTTGATCGCGAATGTGTATCAGGATTTTGACGCCGCTATTGCCAAGCTGCCTGTATCGTATGCCGCAAGTGCGCCGAAACGTGTCACAAAAGGCGCAGCAATGGCATTAAAGGCGCGTTTTGCTCTATATATGGGCGATTGGGCTGTAGCTGCCCAAATGGCGAAAAGTTGCATGGACTTGGGCGTATACAAGTTATATCCCGATTTTGCGGAATATTTTCTGCCCTCTGTTAAAAATGCGGAGGAATCGGTATTCCTACTCCCCCGTTCCATTTCGCTGGGCGTTCAGCGGGAAGTAAGAGGCTTTCTGCCCCGTAATGCAGGAGGATGGGCTCAACATGATCCTTCCTGGGATTTGTTATGCGCTTTCTTGTGTACGGATGGAAAACCGATAGACGAATCGCCGCTGTTCGACCCCGGAGAGCCGTTCAAAAACCGCGATCCAAGATGTACGGCTACCATTACGGCTTTCGGAAGCGAACACATGGGTTTTATCTACGATCCCAGTCCTTATGCGGAGAACGTATTGAATACGTCAACCGGAAATATGCAGATCAATAATGACAGCAGGGTAAATGCCCAATATGCGTCGTTCAACGGTCTGGTCTGGAAAAAAGGGATAGACGCCTCCTGGACTGACAATGGATTCAATATCGATCGGGACAAGATCATCATTCGTTTTGCCGACGTCTTGCTGATGTATGCGGAGGCAAAAACCGAACTGGATCAGATTGATCAATCCGTCCTGGATGCGATAAATCAGGTAAGAGCGCGCGCTTATGGCGTGTCGCCGGAAGAAACGGACAAATATCCGGCGGTAACGGAAACCGGCCAAAGTATACTGAGAAAAATCATTCGTATAGAAAGACGGATGGAACTGGCTTGGGAAGGATTGAGATATATGGACCTGATTCGCTGGAAAATTGCCGAAAAAGCTTTAAACAGGGGATCGTATGGCATGCTTGACGTGGCCGAATTAAAAACGAATGTGTATGACAAAGGATTATGGTTCTTTGCCGAAACTCCACAAATCGATGAAGACGGCCTGGCTGATTTTGCGCCGTTGTATCAGGCCGGTTATGCCAAATTACTGACCAATCGCTTATTCGATGCTTCGCGTCAATATCTGTGGCCGATTCCTTCAAAAGAAATTATTATTAATTCAAACATTCAGCAGAATCCCGGTTATTAAAATAATAGCCATTAAGCGACACGTATGGTATGGTATGATAAGCAAAAAGGATATGAAAAGATTATTTGGCTTATTATGGATCGTCGTTAACCTGCTTTCCTGTACTTCGGATTATTACATGGAGACAGAAAGTTTTGACGACAGAGGCGGATGGGTTGTGGATAATCAATCCATGATGCAAATGGGCTCTCCCTATTTGATGGCTCATGGCCTGGGCGTTCCGGTACGGGATGCCTCTCATGTGGCCAGACTCTCAAAGGGAGGGCGGTTCAGAGTCTGGGTCAGAACGCGCGACTGGGTTAAAACCTGGGGAAAAGAGTATGCCCCCGGACGGTTCGAAGTCAGATTCGACAACATCCCGTTAGATACAGTCTTCGGGACAAAATCAGCAGACTGGCGCTGGCAGGATGGCGGTACGGTTAAACTTAAGGCAGGAGATTGTCGGATCACGCTTCACGATTTAACCGGTTTTAATGGTCGTTGCGACGCTATTTATCTGACGACGAATCTCAAACATGTTCCTCCGGAAGATATGCCGGCATTAACTGATTTCCGCTCACGGAAATCAGGCTTGCCGGAGCAGGCTCAGGATATGGGAGATTATGATCTGGTCGTGACCGGAGGAGGTATTGCAGGCTGCTGCGCGGCCATCAGCGCCGCCCGTTTGGGCTGCAAAGTCGCTTTGATTCAGAACCGCGGCGTTCTCGGAGGGAATAACAGTTCCGAGGTACGTGTCGGATTGTCGGGATTGATTTCACAGCAACCCTATCCTAACCTGGGAAATCTTTTGGATGAATTTGGAATTGTAGGCCACTGGAATAATTGGGAAGCCAAACAAAATCCGGATGCGGAAAGAAGCCGGCAGATTACGGAGATACTCAAGCGATATCCTGAAAAAATGATTCATAATGCAGGACCGGCCGGCAATTACGAAGACGAAAAAAAAGAACGGCTGGTAAGAAACGAGAAAAACATATCTCTGTTTCTGAATATGCAGGTATATGAAGCAGAAAAAAAAGAGAACCGTATCTGTTCCGTTACGGGCAAAGATATGCTGACCGGAAAGAAATACAGGTTTAAGGCACAACTGTTTGCCGATTGTTCCGGCGATGGAATCCTCGGTTATCTGGCCGGCGCCGATTACCGGATGGGGAGGGAAAGCCGGAAAGAAACCGGCGAACCTCGTGCACCGGAAGAAACCGATCGTTTGGTGATGGGAACGTCCGTACAATGGTATGCTATGGAAACAGGAGAAAATACGGCTTTCCCGGAATGTCCCTGGGCCGTTTCGTTCGACGAACATACCTGTCGCCCGAATCTGCGCGGAGACTGGGACTGGGAAACGGGGATGGACAAGGATCAGATTGAAGAGATTGAATATATCCGGGATTATGCCTTGCGGGCAGTGTTCGGAAATTGGGATTTCCTGAAGAACAGAAGCGAACGGAAAGCGGAATATGCAAACAGGAAACTGGAATGGGTTGCCTTTATTGGCGGAAAACGCGAATCGCGCCGTTTGCTGGGCGATGTGATTCTGAAAGAGCAGGACATTTTAGCCGGAACGCCGTTTGACGACGCCTCTTTCACGACAACCTGGGGAATAGATCTCCACTATCCGAAATTAATAGAAGGATTGAAAGAAGAACCGTTTCTTGCCGGAGCCGACGTGCAAAATATACAGCCCTATGCAGCGCCATACAGATGTTTATATTCAAGGAATATAGATAATTTATTGATGGCCGGGCGTAACATCAGCGTGACGCATGTAGCGCTGGGCACGGTTCGCGTAATGCGGACAGGAGGAATGATGGGTGAAGTTGTGGGCATGGCGGCTTCTCTTTGCAGGAAGCACGGCGTGAATCCGCGACAAGTGTATCAGTCGCATTTATCTGAACTGAAAGAATTAATGAAGAAGGGCGTCGGCATACCGGGATTTGCATCGCAGTTTACGGATTGAGGCGATGAGCAATAAACGGAATTTATCCGTATATTTACGCAGTAATAAATAAAAACGAAGCATAACATGAAGAAACGATATACATTATTATTGAGCGCGCTTCTGTGGGGCGCCGCGCAGGTCTACGCCGCCGATTATTTTCTTGAGGCGGAGAGTTTTGCGCATAAGGGAGGCTGGGTTGTCGACCAGCAGTTTATGGATTTGATGGGTTCGCCCTACCTGATGGCGCACGGCATGGGCGTGCCGGTGGAAGACGCCGGCACGACTGTCACCCTTCCCGAGGCAGGGACTTACTATGTTTATGTCCGCACCTTCAACTGGACGGCGCCGTGGTACAAAGGCGAGGGGCCGGGAAAGTTTTGCCTGACGGTGGGGGGCAAGCCGCTGGCTTCGCCGCTGGGAGCGACAGGAGCGGGATGGATGTGGCAGGCCGCCGGGAAAGTTACGCTGCGCGACCCGCAGACGGTTGTTACGCTGCAGGATATGACCGGCTTCAACGGGCGTTGCGACGCTATTTATTTTACGACGGACGAACGGCAGACGCCGCCGGCGGACGTGGCGGAGCTTGACCGTTTCCGCCGGAAGGCGCTGAACATGCCCGACGTGCCGGATAAGGCGGGGACGTTCGATTTCGTCGTCGCAGGCGGAGGCATTGCCGGGATGAGCGCTGCCATTGCCGCCGCACGGCTGGGATGCAGGGTGGCGCTCATCAACGATCGCCCTGTGCTGGGCGGCAACAACAGCTCGGAAATACGCGTCCATCTGGGGGCGAGGATAGAGACAGGTCCCTATCCGGAGCTGGGCAACCTTATAAAAGAGTGGGGGCCGTCGCGCGGGGGCAATGCGCAGCCCGCCGATTTCTACGAAGACGACCGTAAAGCCGAAGCGATCGCCCGCGAGCCAAACATCACGCTCTTTGCCGGCTACCGCGCCACGGGTGTGCGAATGAACGGGCAAAAGATAGAGGCCGTCGTAGCGCAGCATATCGAGACGGGGCGCGAGTTGCGTTTCGAAGCGCCGCTATTCTCCGACTGCACGGGCGACGGCACAATCGGCTTCCTGGCCGGCGCCGACTATCGCATGGGACGCGAGGGCCGCGACGAGTTTGGCGAAAGCGCCGCCCCCGAGCAGCCCGACAAAATGACGATGGGCGCCTCCGTGCAGTGGTATTCCGAGGAGACCGACAGACCGGTCTCTTTCCCGCGTTTCAGCTACGGCGTCGCCTTTAACGGGCAGAACTGCGAAAAGGTGACGATGGGCGAATGGACATGGGAAACGGGGATGAACTACGACCAGATCAGCGACTTCGAGCGCATCCGCGACTACGGGCTGCTGGTTGTTTACTCAAACTGGAGCTTCCTCAAAAACGGGCTGAAAGAAAACGATCTTTACCGCAACCGCAAGCTGGGATGGGTGGCCTACGTAGCGGGGAAGCGGGAATCTCGCCGTCTGACGGGCGATTATATCCTCAAGGAAGACGACCTGCTGAAGCGCGTCGCGCACGAAGACGGTACGGCCGCTACCACATGGACAATAGACCTCCACTATCCCGATCCGGAAAATACGGCGCACTTCCCCGACGCCGAATTTAAGTCTGTCGCCAGGCACAACCCGATCTATCCCTATCCCGTGCCCTACCGTTGCCTCTACTCGCGCAACATCGACAACCTGTTTATGGCCGGCCGCAACATCAGCGTAACGCATGTGGCGCTGGGTACTGTCCGCCTGATGCGCACCACAGGCATGCTGGGCGAAGTCGTAGGCATGGCCGCGTCGCTGTGCCGGAAGCACGGCGTTGACCCCCGCGGCGTTTACCGGCGCCATCTGGACGAGCTGAAGGCGCTGATGCGCGAAGGCGCCGGTATCAAAGGCCTGCCCAACAATCAGAAATACAACGAAGGAGGGACGCTCTCCAAGCCGCCGGAAGTGAAGTAGACTGCACGCAGGCAGGTTCTGCGCCGTATAACCTCAGAACTCCTGACCTGGCGCAAATTACACTGTCGCAATTTTAGAACACAATGTAGAATAATATATTGATTATTAAATATCTAATTAAACATTACTGTACTCCCGACATTATTTTTGC
>JAITRG010000042.1 GCA_031288515.1 Tannerellaceae bacterium | reverse complement strand
ACCATGAAAGACCGGGCCATGCTTGCGGGGATTCACTGGCTGACGTATGATAACGCCCGGGTAGAATTGACGTTGAGCGCAGCGGAAAGAGACCGTTTCGTCATGTGGTCTGCGCCGCTAAAGTCTATGTATTCGGGCGACTATCACTTCAAAGACGCCGCCGGTAATCCTGAATGGGGAGACGTGTATATGAATCTGTTCCAGCATGCCAATCCGGACGGGACGTCTTCTGTTGCCGCCATAAATTCCTTTACCGCCACCTTCGGAAGTTTGAAAGAGCCGTCAGGATTAGGCAAAGCATTTAACCTGAAGGTAACGAGTACGTCTGCCAATAAAGATAAATCATTTGTTTTCCCGCAAACGGCTATTGAGTATAAAGATGCAAAAGGAATCTCATACGCCGGACTGTCAAGAACGAACGGCGGCAAATTCATTGTAGACAAAGATAGCGCCGCTACATTTGAACTGCCGGTGGCGAACGAGGTAGCCGGAAACGCTTTGGTTCTGATAGTAAACCCCTATATGGCCTACCTGGACGTAAATTCGTTCCTGTCGGCTAATTCCGGCAAACTAAGCGCTGTCTACGCTATCTGGGATGGCCGGATAACAGGCAGTTTCCAGCAAATCGGGACGATTGGAAATCCGGGCGCCAGGTTTATCGTATCCACCATTCCTTCCAATTCCGTTTCGCCGGGCTTTATTCCTCCTTTACAGTCGTTTTTCGTTCAGAAAGCGAATCCGCTGTCAGATGTTAAAACGGTTACGATGTCGGCAGGCTGGGCTACCACCATTCCCGGCAGCCCTTATGCGCTGCGAGCCGATGTGCGGGAAACAAACGTTCTTCGCATAAAAGCGATTCAGGACAAGAAGGTTAGTTATGCCGTATTGCATTATAACGAAAGCGCCTCCCCCGCTTACGACAGCAGGGAGGATATGCATAAAGTATTCTATCAGATGGAAGAAGACGCGATACCCCTCGAGGCGTATTCGTTTGCTCCCACCGGAGAGGCGCTGGCCATTAACGCAAGCGGCGACTTTTCGCAGAACATACCGTTAGGCTTACGCACGGACCGGGCAGGCTCCGTAACCCTGGAATTTAGCGGGATGGAGACCTTCGGCCACAACGTTTACCTGATAGACCATGCCCAAAACAATAAGGAAACCGATTTGCAGCAGAACCCGGCATATACCTTTACGGCAACGAAGAATCCGGCAGGCAGGAGAGTAATCGAGCTGAACGACCGTTTCAGCCTGCGCGTCGCCTATACGGGCGCGGGCCTGAGGAACGAAGCGATCGCTGCGGCCGGGGCAGACGTCTGCGTATCCTCGCGCGACGGTTATATCTATGTACAAACCCCGCAACCCGTAAGCAGCCTGCAGGCGTACAGCCTCGCCGGGGCATTGAGTTACGTTAGCAAAGCAGGGCCGGATAACTTCCGCATACAGGCAGAGAGACGCCAGGCTTATTTTATAAAAGTGAAGATGAACGACCGGTACGTTATAAAAAAGGTCTTCGTCAACTGAAGGATATGGGAGTTAATAGGTTTGATCCCATTTTAGTTTAAATTTTTATCTTGGGAAGCCCGGGCATGCGAATGTCCGGGTTTTTGTCTTTATAAAGTTCCCAATTGATTTCTATTCCCTGGAGGCGGGTAAAAACAGCCTGTGAAAAGTTTTGAGCTTTGCCGATAAATTCTTTCCTTTGAACCCGTAATAAAGGATAATTATGAAAATGAATACGAGATGGATTGCGGGATTTTTAAGTATTTGCCTGGCAGTCCTTACGGCTTGCAGTAAAGATATGGCCGACAGGCTGGATGGCAGATGGCAAATGCGGCAGACAGAAGCCGGCGGTAATGTACGGAAGGCAGATACTGTTTTCTATAATTTTCAAACCTCGCTGTTCCAGTATCAAATCTACGACTCCCGTACAAATACTTATCCGGGCGGGTATGGCTTCAAAACAATGAAAGGGGATAACGGGCTTCTCCTTCAGCTGGAAGCGAACGACGACTTCCTGAAACAAACGGACTGGACGTCGAATGAACGCGTCTTTACGATAGAAAAACTGACCGGCAAGGAATTAATCCTTACCGGCGAAGGAAAGCGCTATACTTTCCGGAGATTTTAAAGGCCCCGGTATATTTACAAACCTTTCATCGATAACTGTATCCGTTTCCGCCCGAGGTCTACGGCCAGCACTTTTACTTTTACGTGCTGATGGATAGATACCGCTTCTGTGGGGTCGCTGATAAAGCGGTCGGCCATTTCGGAAATATGCACCAGCCCGTTCTCTTTAATACCGATATCTACGAAGCAGCCGAAATTGGTGATATTCGTTACGACGCCCGGCAGTACCTGTCCGGGTTTCAGGTCTTCAAGCGCGTTTACGGTTGGGTCGAAGGAAAATACCCGGATGGATTGCCGCGGGTCGCGGCCGGGCTTATCCAGTTCTTCCATGATGTCGAGCAGCGTGGGCATACCGGTCGTTTCGGTGGCATACGTTTCTAATTTCAGTTTCTTTTTCAGCTCCTTGCTGGCGATAAGCTCTTCTACGGAGCAGTGGAGGTCGTGCGCCATAAACGCTACAGTCTGATAGCTCTCGGGGTGAACGGCCGAGTTGTCCAGCGGGTTCTCTCCTCCCTGTATGCGAAGGAAGCCGGCGCATTGCTCGAACGCTTTTTCTCCCATGCGCGGAACCTTCATCAGTTCCTTCCGCGTTTTGAAAGGCCCGTGTTCGGCGCGGTAGGCTACAATGTTTTGCGCCAGGGCGGGGCCGAGGCCCGATATATAAGCCAGCAGGTGTTTACTGGCCGTATTTACGTTTACGCCCACGAGGTTAACGCAGCTTTCCACCGTCTGGTCGAGGCTCTTCTTTAAAGCCGGCTGGTCTACGTCGTGCTGATATTGCCCTACGCCGATGCTTTTGGGGTCTATCTTTACCAGTTCGGCCAGCGGGTCCATTAATCGCCGGCCAATGCTGACGGCGCCCCGTACGGTTACGTCGTATTCGGGAAACTCGTCGCGGGCGGTTTTGGAAGCCGAATAAATGGAAGCGCCGTTTTCGCTCACGACAAATACCTGTACGTTACGACTGTACGGGATATGAGCGATAAACTGTTCGGTCTCGCGGCTGGCAGTCCCGTTGCCAATCGCGATGGCGTCGATGGCATACGCGGCAACCAGATGCGATACCTTTGCCGCCGCCTTGTCTTTCTCGTTTTGAGGAGGATGCGGATAGACGGCTTCGTTATGCAAGAGGTTGCCCTGCGCATCCAGGCAGACTAACTTACACCCGGTACGATAGCCCGGGTCTACGCCCAGCACCCTTTTTTGCCCCAGCGGAGGGGCCAGCAATAGCTGACGGAGGTTTTCGGCAAATACGCGGATGGCTTCTTCGTCGGCCTTTTCTTTGCTCAGGCGCGAAAATTCCGTTTCGATAGCAGGCTTTAACAAGCGTTTGAACGAATCCTCAACCGCTTCCGCCACTTGTTCGGACGATGCGTTGCGCCCTTTTACAAAAAGGCGCTTTAGCCGGTCGACGCAGCTATCCGTATCGGGCGAAATGCTTACGCGCAGCATACCTTCCGCTTCGCCGCGCCTCAGCGCCAGCAAACGGTGCGAACTGATGCGGTTCAGCGGTTCGCTGAATTCAAAATAGTCTTTGTATTTGGAGCCTTCCTCTTCCTTCCCCTTGATTACCCTGGAAGTAATAATGGCCGTATGCTGAAACGAGCCGCGAACCGAGTGGCGGGCTTCCTCGTTTTCATTCACCCATTCGGCGATGATGTCGCGCGCGCCCTGCAGGGCTTCCTTTTCGTCTTTCACTTCGTCTGTGAGGAATGCCCGGACGCGGGTATCCAGATCGCGTTCGCTTTGCTTCATGATGATTTCGGCCAGCGGCTCCAGGCCTTTCTTCCGGGCTATTCCGGCCCTTGTTACCCGCCTGGGCTTGCAGGGCAGGTAGAGGTCTTCAATCTCCGTGCCGTCCCACGATTCTTCGATACGTTTCTTCAGTTCGGGCGTTAATTTCCCCTGTTCTTCGATAGACGACAGAATCGTTTCCTTCCGTTTGGCCATCTCCGTCAGCTTGTCGTACCAGTCTTTGATATGGCCGATCTGTACTTCGTCCAGACCGCCGGTTACTTCTTTGCGGTAACGGCTGATAAAGGGAATCGTCGCCCCTTCTTTGAGCAAACCAATCGTGCGCTCTACCTGTCCGGAAGGGATAGCCAGGCTGCGCGAGATAAGCGTATGGAATAAAGCTGTCATATTATCTGTCCGGTTCGATGCGGGTCATGCCGGGATACGCCATGCCGGTGAAGCGGGCCAGCGTTTCGCCGTCTTTCTCTACCCAGGCGTCGCAGGCGCCGTCGTTGTAAAAGGGGGAGAAGAACGTGTGGTATTCCGACGGGGAGGCTGCTTCGAGGCCCTTTACCGTCTCCTCGCCTTCTACGGTTTCCGTTTTGAAACCCGTTATGGGACAGAGCGCTGGCGCTTCGCCGGTTTGCACGAGCGCCAGGACGCCTCCCGCCGCGGCGGGGCAGAGGGCCTCGGCGAAAGCGGCTACGTCGGCCGGGAAAACGTACATCACCCTGGGGGAAGGCGTTTCCTGCGAGGCTACGGCCAGGACGGGGGCGTCTGCGCCGGGCGTGTCGGGGAGGAGGCCCTCGTCGCCCTCGTCGCCCTCGTCGCCGCCGGGTTTGCCCTTGCCCGTGGAGCCTCCGCGACGGGCGTAGATGGTTTCGTATTGCGTCACGATGGCGTTCAGCTTCGTTATAATCTTTTCGTATACCTCTGCCGTTGCAGCGTTGCCGTTAGAGATGGAGAGGGTATACAGAACGCCGACCGTTTCGATAAATCTGGCGAAAGCTTTGTCGGTCCTGGGGCGCACCTCCTTCATGCTGCCCCGTTGTTCGGCCTCGCTGCGGCTGTCTTCGCGTTCGGCGTAGAGGTCGATAAAATTCTCGTTGCGCTCTTCCAGATCGTCTATCGCCCCGGCAAGGTTGAATACGCCCAGCGCCGTGGCGTATTCCGGCAGGCGTAAGTCCTGAACCATATTCGTTATGAGGGCGCTGGTTTCCACCATCGGCGCGGAGGGTATCTTCTTATAATTGTCCAGTATTCCGGCAAGTTTCGCGGCGGCGGCCTTTCCGGCCGGGTCGTTGCCGAGCAAAGCTGCTTCGATGGTCATTTTAATGAACTGGAATGCGGTTTTACGTTCGGCGTTAACCTCGCTGATATGCGTTGTTTCGGAGGCTTTTGCGCTGTGTTTGAATACGTCGTCTTCATGCTGGAAAGCGTTGATAAACAAGAGCCAGAGCTTGCCCGCATCGCCCAGGCTGCTACTGATTGGCGTTACAAACCGGATGATTTCGTAGTAAAACTCATAATGTTCGCCATTCCTTAAACGGCGCACAAGCATGGAAAATTTTTTCAGTGTCTTCATAGTTTACAACTGTTATATTATTTATACGTGATACAAATATAGCGTATTATTATGAAAAACAAGGGCAAATACCGGGCAATTTTCATTTTGGAGATGCGCGGCGCT
>JAITRG010000263.1 GCA_031288515.1 Tannerellaceae bacterium | reverse complement strand
TTGTGATAAACTATTATTTTAATGGATAGTTTTTATCAACTAATAAAAACTATCTATAATCAAACATGCCTGTTCGCCTGCCGGCAAATACAATTATGCTTTCCGGTAGGTTATCAGACTAAATTTCATGGGCGGATGATCAGGCATAAACTTGACAAGCTCGTCAACAGGTTCGCATGTTATGTAGCCATACCGCCCAAATTCCTGCTTTGTTGAGAATATCATATAGCCACCCCGTTCGAGTTGGTTATAGCAATTACAGATAAAGCGCTTCCTCTCGCGGCTGTTTAATAAATGGATGAGCGCGTAGCTGAGAAGATACCGCCATACAAACAATTGTCGAAAGGCATATCGGTAACAGAGCCGTGATAAACCGGTATATCAAGCTTATTTTTCCGGGCTAAGCCAATAGCTGTCTGCGATATTTCAATTCCTGTTACCCGCATACCGCTTTCTATAAAGATTTTTGCATTTCTGCCGTAGCCGATACCTGGTATCAGTACGTCCTTTATTCCTTCGCGAAGAAATAAATCTTTTGCCCGGATAGCAGAATCAGCCGGTTCAAAGCCCCACATCGTTTGCTTCTCTTTAAAGCTTTCTTTCCAAAATTCGGCGGTTTGCGTCATGTGGCTTTTATTTCAGAATCATATCCATTACACGTGAGGCCCTTGCGCCGGAGATTCCTGTGGAAGGGCAGGAACCTGTTCCCCGCAACTCATCAACGATTGTTTGAATCAAGGGTTGCTGGATATGTTCGGGGGGAGAGATAGCAAATTCTTCTTCCCGGTTGACGGCTCGCAGCCGGATGGGTTGGAAAGCGAAGGTATTGAAGCGAAGTTCTCCTTTATCGCCGGTAATGACGACAGAATCTTCCGTTGATTTACCGGATGTAACAAAGCACCATTGCCCTACCCCCGTTACCCCGGACCGGAACCGCAGGATAGCGGTAACCGTATCTTTTACTTCATATAAATGCCCCGCATTATACGAGAAACCTTTTGCTTCGCTTATCTCTCCTAAAAGGAAATCCAGTATATCCAATGTGTGGGGAGCCAGGTCATAAAAGTATCCTTCTCCGGCTACAGACTGTTTCACCCGCCAGGTATGCGTTTCGGCAGTAAAGTCGGACGCCAGCGGCGGACGGAAATATTTTATGCCGGCCGATAAGACATTTCCTATGGCATTTTCCTGCAACAGTTCTTTTACTTTAAGGAAATAAGGCAACGCCCGCCTGTAATAAGCGACGAACAGCTTTTGCCCGCTCTCCTGCGAAGCTTTTATCATCTCCGCACATTCCTGATAGTTCATCGCCATAGGCTTTTCCACATATACCGGTTTACCTGCCCGTAATGCGCGGATTGTATATTCTTTATGCGAATCGGGCGGAGTCGCCACATAGACAGCATCAATATCTGCATCATAAATAAGCGAATCGGCGTCGGTATAACAGGCTGGTACTTGATGCCTTAAAGCAAAATCCCTCGCTTTGCCGGCATTCCTGCTCATCACCGCCGCCAACGACGAATGTTCTATTTTATAAAAAGCCGGCCCGCTTTTCCTTTCACAAACGCTGCCACCTCCAATAATCCCCCAATGAATTGTCTTCATGATTAAAACAGTATTAATAATTGCCACGAAGATATGAAAAAAGAAGAAAAGAGGCCGCGTATTCCATGTATTCCATGTGTCATAATAACGTAAGGAATCAAAGGAATTTATTATCTTTGCATGTTATCTGCTAAAATCATATGAGATTGTTTACTATTTTACTGTGGGGTATTGTTTATTCGTCCGGGGCGTTAACGGCTCAGACGTATGAGGAGTATATTGAGAAAAGTTATCAGTACCTGGATAAGGGAGAACTGTTTGCCGCCGAAGAAAGTTTGCGGGCGGCTATGCGGTCAGAACCCGGGAATCCGAACAATTATGCTTTGCTTACCAACCTTGGGACAATACAGCACCGCCAGGGGAAGAAGGAGGAAGCGATCCTTTCTTATACAGCCGCCCTCGGCAGGTATCCCGATAATGAAACTATTTTAGACAACAGGGCTTCGCTATATGTGGAGATGGGCGAAACAGATAAAGCGATCAATGACTACACCTTGCTGCTGTTGAAAAATCCTGTGAATGAAGACGCCCTTTACAGGCGGGGTATCCTTTATCTTGGGAAGAAAGATTTTATCCGCGCCGAACAAGACTTTGACAAGATACTTGAGGCAAACGAAAAGACGGTATACGGACGCCTGGGACACTCTGTTTTGGAAAAGATGCGCGGCAATTACGACGAGAGCGAACGCATCTACAATTACCTCATTGATCAATTACCCCACGACCGGGCGCTTTACGAAGGCCGGGCCGACCTTTATTTTATGATGGGCAAAAATGCCCGCGCGCTGGCCGACATCAACAAAGCCTTTTTAGAAGCCGAACCCACTGCGGCCATGTACGTATTAAGAGGAAAAATTAAATTGTCTCTGTATGAACGGGAACCGGCAAAAAAGGACTTTCTGAAAGCAAAAGAAATGGGTTACAATCAGGAAATAATAGATGAACTCCTGCGCATGGCTAAGTAAATTATTTACTTTTGCATAAAATATCAATCTATAACTGTCATGAAACGCTTACTGGCCGGCGATCGGGCGCTCTTTCTTTTCTATCTTACCGGTTGCTTTCTTTTCTTCGAACTGAACTACCGGTATTGGTACCGGTTTATGGAGCAATACAATCTGTTCCTTTTCCGGAAAGATTTTTTTATGGAGCTTTTGGGGCAACCCGGAGGCTTTAATGAATATATAACGGCGTTCATTACGCAATTCTTCCTGCTTCCCTTTTTTGCAGCTTGCAGTCTGGCTGTCTTATCGGGAATAATCGTATGCTTCTTTCATCTGTTTTTACAGCGTTGCGGCGTTAAGGTATCTGTTATAATAGCCATCGCGCCTGTTTTTCTGTTCTGGGTATATCCGGTTGAATCCATAGCTTCCGTCGTAGCCGCTTTGTTTGCGACAGGCGCTGCGTTGGGTTACTCCTGTGTTAAAAAGCCGGTTGTCCGCTACGTTTTGGGGTTCGTCTTATTATTGCCGGCGTACTTATTGGCTGCTCCGGCGCATCTGTTAGCGGTTGCGTTAATGATCGTTTATGAGGTATCCAGGGAAGGGAAAGCGCGTTTTACGGTTGCTGCCGGATTACTTCTCTGGGCGTTTGCGATTCCTTTGCTTGCTATGCGTACGGCGTATGTCCTGTCGATTCGCGAAGCCTTCCTGAGCAAACATCTCTATCATCCCGAATATCCCATACCTGCTTCATTCGGGTATATCTGGTGTTCTTTTCCACTGGTTGCTTTGCTTATTTATACTTTTCGGAAACAGAAAAAAGTATTTAATAAAGAATGGATGAATACCGCCGCCCTGCTGCTGCTTCCGGTAATCATTATGGGTGGGTTCATCCTCTATAAACAACATCCATTGGAACAGGCTTACCGGTACGACTGGTACGCCAGACAACAACAATGGGAGAAAATTACAGAACATGCCGGGAAGCATCCGGTAAAAGATAAAGACGCATTGGTCTATATCAATCTGGCGTATGCTTATACAGACAGGTTTAACGAAGCGCTGATGCGTATTCCGCAGATTGGAGAAGAAGGCTTTGTTCCTTACGATCCTAAGACACGCCTGGGACTTATCGAAGCGAGCGAAGTCGCCTGGTTAGTCAATCATACCAATGCCGCCCAGCGATTTGCCTTCGTGGGCGTATTAAGCGCGGAACGATGCGTGCAGCCCCGCCTGATGAAACGCCTGATTGAAACATACTTAGTAAATAAAGAGTATCAAGTAGCCGAGAAATATATCAAGATATTGGAAAATACTCTTTTCTACAGCCGTTGGGCAAGGGAGCAACGTCCGTTATTGAACCCGGAGAAAGCCGCCTCGACGGATTGGATTGCCCAGAGACGAAAGCTTAACCCCATCACCGACAATAATTACGATCTGACAAAAGCATTGCCCGACGCCCTGGCCTTCCTTATTGACGACCATCCCGAAAACAAAAAGGCTTTTGAATACGGCATGGGCTATCTTTTAATTTATAAAGACCTGGCGCCCTTTATGCACTATATGAACCTGCTGAAAGAAAAGGGAGAGCCTGTCCCCGTTCCCTACCAGGAAGCCATATGCGTTTATTATTCGGCAGTAGAGAGCAACCCGGAAGCATTCCGGTCGTACGCCATCGACCCGAAAGTGTACGAGCGGTTTCAAAGTTACCTGAGCCAGGCACAGCGCCTGTCTCCCACCCTGCTGTCGCGCCAATACGGCGATACGTATTATTATTACGCCCAATTTGTACAACCTCCTAAAAGACAAAACCGATGAATAACAAAACGAAAAAGAAAGCCGTCCGGATAGCGCTTACCTGCATCCTTGCAGCCTGTTTGCCGGGGCTTGGTTTTATCCTTTTCAGTTGTGGCGATAAGCCTGATAATGCTGTTGTCGTAAGCGAACTGCCCCACATCTTTCCCGACTACGCAGGAGTCGTTATTCCGGTTAATATCGCTCCGCTTAACTTCAGGGTGGAAGGGGAGGTAAAGAGCTGTTATGCCGTCTTCGCCGGGACGAACGGGAGCAGTTTCAGTTGTTCGGGTAAAAACAATATCCGTATCAAACCCGGCGAATGGAAAAAACTGCTGGCGGACAATGCCGGGCAGCCTGTGTCGGTAACGGTCTTTACCCGGTCGGACGACGGCAAATGGACCTGTTGGCAACCGTTTACCCTATACGTAAGCAACGACCCGATAGACAGCCATTTAGTATACCGCCTGATTGAACCGGGATACGAGAAATGGCACGTCACAGGCATTTATCAAAGAGACCTGGAAACATTTACGGAAAAGCCTCTTATCAAAAATGACATGACGGATTACAACTGTATCAACTGTCATAGTTTCTGCGGAGGAGACCCTCGACGAATGATGCTCCATATGCGTGCAACCAATGGCGGAACATACATTATCAACGGAAAGAACATACAAAAGCTAAACACCCAAACGGAGCAAACCATCAGCCACCTGACCTATCCGTACTGGCACCCGTCGGGGAAATACCTCGCCGCCTCGGTAAACGACGTCAAACAATTCTTCCATTCCGTAAAAGCGTTGAAAATGGAAGTGTTCGACATGGAGTCGGATGTCGTTATCTACGATATTGAAAACAAGGCCATCCTCTCTGCCGCTTCCCTGATAACGAAAGACGCCTTCGAGACGTTCCCTTCTTTCTCGCCGGACGGTAAATCGCTTTACTATTGCTCCGCTCCCGCCCTTCCCATGCCAAAGCAATATGACAGTATCCGTTATGCAATCCACAGAGTGGCTTTTAACGACGCTCATGGATATATCGGCACGCAAGTGGATACTCTCGTCCATAATGATAAATATAGTGCCTCATTCCCCCGTATATCGCCTGACGGACGTTTTCTGATGTACACCGAAACGGGCTACGGGCAATTCCCTGTCTGGCATAAAGACGCAGAGATACGGATGATCGATCTTACGACCAGCCGGCCCATCGATATGTCTGCCCTCAACAGCGACGATACGGAGAGTTACCATTCCTGGAGTACCAACAGCCGGTGGGTGGCCGTAAGCAGCCGGCGGGATAATGGCGTCTATACCTTGCCTTATTTCGCTCATATCGACGGGCAGGGCAATCCTTCCAAGCCCTTCGTATTACCGCAGGAACATCCGGATACGTATGATTATTCCCTTTATTCCTACAACCTGCCGGAGTTAGTGAACGGAGAAGTAAGCATAAGCCCCTACGCCATCCGGCACGCGGCCGCAAACTTCCCGGCAGAGCAGGTAGTATTCAGGTAATCACATTCCCCAACTTTCCCGGTCGAGGTTACGGTAACTGATCGCTTCGGCAATGTGACACCCGGCAATATGTTCGGCGCCTTCCAGGTCGGCGATGGTACGGGACACTTTCAGGATGCGGTCGTAAGCCCGCGCAGAAAGACTCAATCGTGTCATGGCTGTCTTTAGCCTTGACAAACCGTCTTTATCCGGATCAACAAACGTATGCAGCATTTTGGGAGTCATCTGGGCATTGCAATAGATACCGGGATAGTCTTTAAAACGTTCTTCCTGGATAGTGCGCGCTTTTATAACCCGTTCACGAACGGCGGCGCTGGACTCGGACGGAGTTCTTTCCGATATTTTATCAAACGGGACGGGGGTTATTTCCACCTGGATATCGATCCGGTCTAATAACGGCCCGGAAACGCGATTCATATATTTTTGCACCAAACCCGGCAAACATACGCACGTGCGTTCGGGGTGATTATAGTATCCGCACGGACAGGGATTCATGGAACTGATTAACATAAATCCTGCCGGATAGTCAACGGACGAACGGGCGCGGGAGACGGTAATCATCCTGTCTTCCAGAGGCTGCCGCATTACTTCAAGCACATTCCGGTTAAATTCGGGAAGTTCGTCCAGGAATAAGACTCCGTTGTGGGCCAGACTGATTTCTCCCGGCTGGGGAAAAGCGCCTCCTCCTACCATCGCTACATTGGAAATGGTATGATGCGGCGAACGGAAAGGACGTCGCGCCACCAAGGAGACGTCTTTCCCCAGTTTGCCGGCTACCGAATGTATTTTCGTCGTTTCCAATGATTCATGCAGCGTGAGGGGAGGCAGGATAGAAGGAAGCCGTTGGGCGAGCATGGACTTTCCGCTGCCCGGCGGGCCTATCATCAACAAATTATGCGAACCGGCCGCGGCTACTTCCAATGCGCGTTTCACATTCTCCTGTCCCCTGACGTCGGAGAAATCACACGCATAGGATTCCTGATGGGCATAAAACTCGGCGCGGGCGTCAATCCGTTCCGGCTCTTTATGCCGTTTGCCGTCGATAAACTCAAGCACTTCCCTGATATTTTCCATACCATACACATTCAGTCCTTCTACTACGGCTGCTTCGCGGGCATTTTGTCCGGGAAGGATAAAGCCCCTGAAACCTGCCTCGCGGGCTTTGACGGCTATCGGCAGAACGCCTTTTACCGGCAATAAACTTCCGTCGAGGGACAACTCTCCCATAATCATAAATTCATCCAGCCGGGAAGCGTCTATTTGTCCGGCAGCCGCCATAATACCTACCGCAAGGGGCAAGTCATACGAAGAGCCTTCTTTACGGATATCCGCCGGCGCCATATTTATAACAATCCGGTAGCGGGGGAATTTATAATCATTAACCTGCAAAGCCGAAATAATCCGTTCATGGCTTTCACGCACAGCTACATCCGGCAATCCGACCAAAAAGAATTGAATGCCTTTATTGCAACTGACCTCTATTGTAATGATTGTCGCCGTGACGCCTTGTACGGCTGCGGCATAGGTTTTTACTAACATAGCTAACATTTTGGGGGAACCGGGAGAAAGAAAACGAGGTTTTATGCCTTATTTACCGCCTTCTTTCTCTTTGTTCCTGTTTTCATTATTTATAAGTTTTTCCAACGTTTGTTTTACTTCTATTCCATTTTCTGTTTTAAGGACGATTTTCCCCTCTTCATCAATCAGGAAGCAGCGGGGTAGAGCCGTTACATTATACAAATCAATCAAGAGGGTTGCCTGCCCTGCCGAATCGGTCACCAAGTTCCATTGGATACTGTCTTTTTCCAGCAACCGATGCACGCCTTCCATATCATCATCCAGGCTTATCAGCAGTTGTTCCAAATCGTCTTTCGAATATAATTTCTCTATTTCATCCAGATACAAATCATCTGTCCGGCACATGTCGCACCAGGGAGCCGTAAAGGTAAGCAATAAATATTTATCGGGGAATGAATCCAAAGCGACAGGCTTCCCATAGATATTATTTACCGTAAAATCAGGCGCTTCCGCTCCCAAGGCCGTCCGTTTGGCTCTCACGCTATATTGTTCCAGCTCCTTTACTAAATAAAAACCGCTTAATTCAGGGTCTAAAGCAATTAGTAATTCATCCAGCTTACGCGTATCGTCAGGATTTACAAAAAAGGTTTGAATTAATACGGCAGACGCTTGCTCGCTGGGATGATTCTGAATATAAGCCAGAGCGATTTCGCTTAACTGATGATTCACATTCGTCAATTTAGACAACATCTCATTTCTATCCGCCGGCGTCGTTCCGCCGCTCTTATTTAACCCGGCAAACAAATCTGTCTGTTCTTTTAACAGGGGCGCCATCTTCTTTCGTATAGCCGAAAGTTCATTGTTTAATCCGCCTCCTTTTGCCTGCAACAACACAGGATAATGCGCATCGCCCGTAACCGTGACCTTCACGCCCGGTTCCAGGTAAACGGTAAACCATGATGATTTATTTTCAAAGAAAAGCGTAGCCTGATCAAAGCCTCCCTGATGCCGCTCTATTTTGAATTGTCCGGGTTTTTCACAAACGACGGTATCTGCCAAGCTGCGGTTCTCCGATTCGAAAACAATATAAATAACCTGACTTTCCAGATTATCAAGTTTCCCTTCAATCCGGTAAACTACATCCCCGCCACACGAAGACAAAAATAGTATCGCGCTTATTATCAGAAGAATTTTCTTCATTATTACACCATCAAACTTCCCACATAAAATATACGCGTTAAAGATAATAATACTTTTTAATATCCCTTTGTATTTAGTAAGATTTTAAGAAAAAAAATAGAGACAAAGCATAGCCCTGTCTCTATCCTGTATACATTACAAATATCTTGCCAATTACAATTTCGGACCGGCCGCAACAAGCGATTTGCCAAGATCGTTTCCAGTGAATTTCTTGAAGTTGTTGATAAAGCGGTTTGCCAGGTCTTCCGCTTTCGTCGTCCACTGGGAAGCATCGGCGTAGGTATCGCGAGGATCAAGGATTTTAGGGTCTACGCCCGGTAAAGCTGTCGGAACGACAAAGTCGAAATACGGAATTGTTTTGGTAGGAGCCGTATTAATCGAACCATCCAGGATGGCGTCAATGATACCGCGCGTATCTTTGATAGAGATACGTTTGCCGCTACCATTCCAACCTGTATTTACCAAATAAGCTTTAGCGCCTGATTTGTTCATTTTCTTAACTAACTCTTCTCCGTATTTGGTGGGGTGCAACGAAAGGAATGCAGCGCCGAAACAAGCGGAGAAAGTAGGCGTCGGCTCGGTAATACCACGTTCCGTACCGGCTAATTTAGCCGTAAAACCGGAAAGGAAGTAATACTGCGTTTGCTCGGGAGTTAAGATAGAAACCGGAGGCAATACGCCGAAAGCATCCGCAGAAAGGAAGATAACCTTTTCGGCAGGGCCGGCTTTAGATACCGGTTTAACGATGTTCGTAATATGGTTGATCGGATAAGAAACGCGCGTATTTTCAGTTACGCTCTTATCGCTGAAGTCAATCTTTCCGGCAGCGTCTACCGTTACGTTTTCCAATAAAGCGTCGCGTTTGATAGCCTTATAGATATCCGGCTCGCTTTCTTTATCCAGGTTGATTACTTTGGCATAGCAGCCGCCTTCAAAGTTGAACACGCCTTCGTCGTCCCATCCGTGTTCGTCGTCGCCGATCAGTAAACGTTTCGGGTCTGTGGAAAGCGTCGTCTTTCCGGTTCCCGACAAACCGAAGAAGATAGCCGTGTTCTTGCCTTGCATGTCCGTATTGGCAGAGCAGTGCATGGAAGCCATCCCGTTAAGCGGCAACAGATAGTTCATATAAGAGAACATCCCTTTCTTCATTTCGCCGCCATACCAGGTGTTCAGAATTACCTGAATTTTTTCAGTCAGGTTGAATACTACGGCGGTTTCGGAGTTCAATCCTAATTCTTTGTAATTGTCTACCTTTGCTTTGGAGGCGTTCATGATAACAAAATCCGGTTCTCCGAAGCCGGCCAATTCTTCAGCCGTCGGACGGATAAACATATTCGTTACAAAATGAGCCTGCCATGCCACTTCCATGATAAAACGAAGTTTCAGGCGCGAATTTTCGTTAGCTCCGCAGAAAGCGTCCACTACGAAAAGTCTTTTGCCGGAAAGTTGTTTGGTAGCCAAATCCTTTACGGCAGTCCAGCATGCAGCGTCTACCGGTTTGTTATCGTTTTTATATTCGTCGGACGTCCACCATACTGTATTTTTGCTGGTTTCATCCATTACAAAGAATTTATCTTTAGGAGAACGACCGGTATAAACGCCTGTCATCACATTCACAGCGCCAAGCTCAGTCGCCTGGCCTTTTTCGAAACCTTCCAAACCCGGCTTCGTTTCTTCGTTGAATAACACGTCAAAAGACGGATTATACACGATTTCGGTTACACCCGTAATCCCATACTTGCTTAAATCTAAATTAGCCATCTTGTAATTAAAATTAAAATTGATTTATAATAACTTATACCTACTTTCCACCCCGATTTAAATAAGACCTTTAAAGGCCCTTGTAAACCATGATGCAAAAGTAATATTATTTTTCTATTATCAAACGTCTATTAAAGAAATTTTTCGGTAATGATGTCGCGGTTAACCGGTATTCCGGACAGCAAGCCTTTGCCTTTCCCGCCGGCTGATGTTGCCGTAAAAAAACAGCCGCAAGGCATATCCGGGCGGGGCGGCGCACGGCCTCCGCGGCCCATTCATTCCGTTTTTCTTCAAAATCAATGCCTATTCCTCAATCGGAAATAGACTTGAATCCTCATTTGGAACAAAATCCGGATTAGTAATCTTTCAACTCAAGTTTCCCCCGGAAGATATGTATACTTATCCGGCGGACAAGAGTTTCAGGGATAAGGTTATCTTTATCTTGAACAGATTTTATTAATTGAGTTATTTTCTCTTGAGAAGCGTTTAGTAGTTTAGTTGAGTCTTCAGCTCGTTTTGCGGCTATTTTTCCTGATCGATTCGATCTTCAGTGATTTTTTTATCTGTTCAGTAGACGCCTCCGGCATCAACCCGCCGGCGTATGCACAAAACCCCATTACACAGGCTTGTTTGGCGCTATCTTTCAGCTTCCAGCCGGTTTATAAGCGCTTGCGTATGAACAGCTATGGCTGAAAGAAGACCTTTCAGCCCCGTTTCAGCAAAAAAATGAGGCCGGCAAAAAGGGGAAAAAAGTCATTATGATACCTTCAGTAAACCGGTATAATGGTTTGGTAAAAAGTATATAGTGGTTTGCCAAAGACATCATAACGGTTTACTGAAGACGTCATAACGATTTACTAAAGGCATCATAACGGTTTACCAAAGGTGTCATAACGGTTTTTTTTGGCGTCAATCCCTCTCCTCCGGTTTCTAAAGACTGTAAGGAAGCTGAAAGGTCTTCTTTCGTCTTCTTTCAGGATTTTATTCTGTAAACCAGTCAGTTGCAACAAAACTGGAAGCTGAAAGGAAAGGTGAAAAAGTATCGTTTAGCAGGGGTATTTTCCTGTCCTCGTGGCACGACGATTATCTCAAATGGGTATGCGGTTTTGCCAATGCGCAGGGTGGACGGATTTATATCGGCAAAGACGATGCTGCAACCGTTGCAGGTTTGCCTGACCAAAAGAAACGGATGGCCGTCATGGATGAAAATAAATTTTATATATTTACCGCATTTTAAAAATAACGAATGAATAAACCGTTCCCTCCATACATAGTATGGAATGGAGGCAAAACAAATGCAAACCCTTAAATAATGACACGATGAAGTTGAACGTTCTTTTTTTGATTGCGCTTGCTGCCATGATGGGCTGCGAGCAAATAGAGTTACTGCCCGGCGGCGATGACCGGCAAATAGAAAACGCTCCGGAGAATGAGATTGCCTATACCCATGTCCTGCAGGTAGGTCCTAACAGGGAGTTTACCTCCATCCGCCAGGCGGCGGTCGCAGCGGGAGACAGTACGCTGATCGAGGTGGATGCAGGTACGTACATGGGAGATGTGACGATATGGGAACAGGATGAGCTGTACATCCGCGCCGTGGGAGGCGAGGTTATCCTCGACGCCAACGGACGGCATTGGGCAGGGAAAGGTATCTGGGAGATCGCCGGCGGAAACGTAAAGGTAGAAGGGTTTACGTTTATCAATGCCAAGGTACCCGACCGGAACGGAGCCGGGATACGCTTCGACAAAGGCCGGCTGACGGTAGACAACTGCAAGTTTCTGCACAGCGAGTGCGGTATTCTGACGGCAAACAGCGGCGGTACGCTAATCGTACGCCATACGGAATTTGGATATCTGGGCTATGGCGACGGCAGGTCGCACAATCTGTATGTCGGGCAGATTGATACTTTCCTGATGACAGGCTCGTATTCGCACCATGCCAAAGAGGGCCATTTAGTCAAATGCCGCGCCCGGTTCGGCCTCCTGGCCTATAACCGGATCGCCAACGAGAATGACGACAGTTACAACTCGAGCTATGAGGTTGATTTCCCCGATGGCGGGACGCATATCCTTGTCGGGAATATCATCCAGCAATCCGAGCAAAGCCCCAATACGTCGATCATCGCCTTCCACGAAGAAAACATCGGGCGCTGGACAGAACATGCGCTCTATCTGAGTCATAACACCATACTGAACAGTAAAGAAACGAGCAATTCGCTTTTTATACCGGCCTCCCGGTTGCCGGCGTCCGGCATCGTGATGGTGAACAATCTGTTCTCGGAAAACATTAAGAACCTTGCCGCCAACTTCCTGTCGGTCGATAAGGGCAATCAGACGTATAAGAAAAGCGATCTGAACGCGGACTACCTCCCCTCCGCCAGTCTGTCCGAATCCCTGAAAGGCAAACTGGAGCCGGACGTCGACAACTATCTTCCCGGCGAGTTAAGGTCTGCCGGCATCAGCCTCATCCCCGCTTCCGAATACCTCCACCCCTGCCGGAGCGTTCCGCTGACATCCCCGCCGGCCATCGCCGGAGCCTCCCGGCAAAACTTCTGAACAGCGCTTTTTAAAATAGCAAAAGCCCCTGAATCATAACGAAAAAGGGGCTTTCCTGTGTACAAATATTCAAATCATATTGCTCTTAGCCTCCGCAACCGACGCACCTTGCGCAGTCAGATTGTGTTTTTTCGTATCCGGCACATAAATACTATACGTCCCGTCATCCCATAATTCCACAATCGCTTTTAGTTTCATATTATTCTTTTTAACGTCTACCCTTACTTCACTTCCCAGATTTCGCCGCTCATCAGCAAATCATGCAGCTTGCGGATGGGTTTCTTTGCTTGTACTTCGGCTATCTGTTTTTCTACTTCGGCGTCGTAACAAGGCGCTTCTACGTCGCGGATAACGCCTAAGGCTACGGGCAGGTCGCCGCTCATCATGGCCAGCATGGCATGGAGGGTGGCGTCCGGCGTGTGCGCGTCGTGTACTAATACATCGTCGAGGGTATATCCGTCCTGGCCTATGGTTATGACTTTTAGTTTCAGACCGTCCAGTACGATTCCTTTTCCGTTGTCGTTGCCGAACAGCATTTTCTCGCCATGGCGAAGGAATATCGTGCGTTCCGCTCTGGCCTCTTTGACAGATATTTGCTTGTGGACGCCGTCATTAAAGATTACGCAGTTTACCAGAACTTCTACCACCGACGCGCCTTTATGCTTTGAGCAGGCCGTTAATACCTCCGTTGTATTTTTAAGGTCTACGTCTATGGCCCTGGCAAAGAAATTACCCCTTGCGCCAAAGGTTAGCTCGGCAGGGATAAAGGGGTCTTCCACCGTTCCGTAAGGGGAGCTTTTGGATACAAACCCTCTGTCGGTCGTAGGAGAATATTGTCCCTTTGTAAGGCCATAAATCTTATTATTAAAAAGAATGATATTTATATCTACATTACGCCGTACGGCATGGATAAAGTGATTGCCTCCAATGGCTAAGCAATCGCCGTCGCCGGTAGCCAGCCATACGGTTAAGGCGGGATTGGCCGTTTTAACGCCGGTAGCGATGGCCGCTCCACGCCCGTGAATGGTATGAAATCCATAAGAATTCATATAATAGGGCAAACGGGAAGAACATCCGATACCGGAGATAACGGCAATGTCTTTCGGGGCAATCCCCCGGTCGGCCATTGCCTTATGGATACAGTTCAATACGGCATGGTCGCCACAACCCGGGCACCAGCGTACATATTGGTCGCTTTTATAATCTTTTGGTTGATATGTTGTTGTTTGTTCCATTTTTTAAGCCTCCAATAATTTGGTAAATTCTTCAACTAATCTTGAGACAATGAAAGGTTGCCCTTTTACACGATTGAATTTGCAGGGAGTAAAGCCGGATACTTTACTGCGTAAATAATTGGCAAACTGCCCGTTGTTTTGCTCTGCTACTACTACCTTTTTGTACTTGGCAAATATTTCCGCCGTATTTTCAGGTAACGGATTGATAAATTTAAAATGGGCTAACGCTACTTTTTTCCCCTTTTCGCGCATCGTTTCCATAGCTTCGCATAAATGGCCGAAAGTACCTCCCCACCCTACAATCAGTAAGTCTGCCTCTTCATCCCCTATCACTTTCTGTCCGGGTATACAACCGGCAATCTTATCTATTTTAGCCTGGCGTGTCGCTATCATTTTCTGATGATTGTATGGCTCGGTAGAGATAGCGCTTGTATCATAATCTTTCTCTAATCCGCCAATCCGGTGGGCAAAGCCTTCCATGCCCGGTATCGCCCAATAACGAACCAGTGTCTCTGGGTTGCGGCGATACGGTTTCCAGGGTTCTTCGCCTTTATAATCCGCCGGATAGGCCGGTTTAATGTCCGGATACGTATCCAAATCGGGAATCCGCCACGCCGAAGAACCATTCGCCAGGAACGAATCCGTTAGCAAAATAACAGGCGTCATATGCTCAACAGCCAATTTTCCTGCCCAAAAAGCCGCGTCGAAGCAATCTGTGGGCGTAGAGGCTGCAATAACGGCAACAGGGCTTTCTCCATTACGCCCGTAAAGTGCCTGAAGCAAATCGGTTTGTTCGCTTTTGGTTGGCAATCCCGTAGACGGCCCGCCACGTTGCACATCGATAACGACTAAGGGTAATTCGGCAATCATAGCCAATCCAATGGCCTCGCTCTTTAGGGCCAAACCTGGGCCAGACGTAGACGTAGCGGCCAATGAACCTGCAAAACTCGCTCCAATAGCCGTACAGATACCGGCAATCTCGTCTTCAAACTGGAGCGCCTTAACGCCTAATTCTTTACGGGCGGAAAGCTCTTGCAGAATATCAGTGGCAGGGGTAATCGGGTAGCTGCCCAGAAACAGTTTCAACCCGGCTTTTTCAGCGGCAGCTATCAAGCCGTAAGAGGTAGCCTTATTGCCATTGATATCCATATAAAAACCGGGTGCGGCTTTTTTACTTTCTATACGATAGGTAGAAACCGAAGCGTGAATGTTGCTGCCATAATTGTAGCCGTCGGTTAGCGCTTTGATATTGGCTTTCGCGATGGCCGGCTTCTTTGAGAATTTATTTTGCAACATATGTTCGGCCTTGTCTAATGGCCGGTCGAACAACCAGCACACCAAACCCAAAGCAAACATATTTTTACAACGAACCGCCGACTTATTATCAAGCCCGAACTCAGCCAGGCCATCCTTCGCCATCGTAGAGATTGGCGCAGCAACTACCTGTGCCGTAAGGCCTAATTCTTTAAAAGGGTCGTCGGTAGTAAAGTTCGCCTTATCAAGATCCGCCTTCCCGAATGAGTCGGAGTCGATGATAATAATCGAAGTTGGTTTCAGATGATTAACGTTTACCTTTAGAGCCGCGGGGTTCATCGCAACAAGGACGTCCGCTCTGTCTCCGGGAGTAAAAATTTCCCGGGAACCCAAATGAACCTGAAAACCGGAAACGCCGCTCAAAGAACCCTGGGGGGCGCGAATCTCTGCAGGAAAGTCAGGGAAAGTAGAAATTTCATTCCCTAAAATAGCCGACAAGTTCGAAAAGATCGTACCGGTTAACTGCATACCGTCTCCCGAATCTCCCGAGAAACGAACCACAACTTTTTCTAAAGTTGTAACTTTTGTCTGTTCTGCCATAACACTTTTTTTAGTTTTAGCATTCTGATTAATTGAAGCATATTATTGCAAAGTTAAGTAAAACTTTATAATACATTCCTACCTTTCCCAATCAAAATGCCGATAAATAGATATCCGGATTATTGGATGGTATATTAAAATGATTCGACACATAACTATTAACCGGTTTCCCGGAATACATATAGATACCCGAACGGAAACAATTTTCTTCTTTCACCATTGCCTGGATCGAACCTGTGTCGCCCAGCAGAAGTAATAACGGGACGAAAATATTGCTGAATGCCATAGACGTTGTACGCGCTACCGAATTACTGATATTCGGTTTGCAATAATGTAATACGCCAAATTGTTCGAACACTTCCGGTTCGGAAGCAGAGAGACAACAAGTCGTTTCAAAACAGCCTCCCTGATTTATACGTAAATCAATAATCAACGCCCCCTTTTTCATCGTACGGATCAGGTCGGCGGCAATCATATATTTCCGTTGTACATTAATATAACTCATCGCCCCAATAACCACATCGGCCGTACGAAAGGCATTATGCAACACTTTCGGATGAAAGTTGGAAGTAAAAACTTTTTGCCCTAACGCATTTTGAATCATTCGTAATTTATTGATGTCATTATCAAATATCTTTACGGTAGCCCCCATGCCTAAAGCAGAGCGTGCAGCCACCGTTCCCGCAGAGCCGGCGCCGATAATAATCACTTCGGTAGGGGCAATACCCGGAATACCGCCCAGTAAAACGCCTTTCCCCCCTTGCGTATTGCTTAATAAAACCGACGCAATCGTAATGGAAGCCGTCCCTTCAATTTCGGAAATAACATTTAATACCGGAGACTTTTTTTGTCCGTCGATCATGAGTTCGTAAGCAATGGCATTCATCCGTTTCGCCATCATCATTTCATAAGTCTCTTGTCTGAACATCCCAAACTGGAGCATTGAAAACAGGGTTGACCGTGGTTTCATCAAAGCCGCCTCCGAAGGTAAAGGGGGAAGTATTTTCAATAGAAGGTCTGCCTGGTAAACTTCCTGCGGGCCGGAAACAATCTCTGCCCCAGCTTCCGAAAAATGATTATCCGAATAGTTAATACCCAATCCGGCGTCCGTTTCAATCAGGATACGATGGCCGGCGTCCGTCAGCATATCCACGGCCTCGGGAGTGAGGGCCAACCGGCGTTCTCCTCCGGTCTTTTCACAAGGAATACCTATAAGCAACTGGTTATTCATCTTGCTAAGTTCTTTCAATAATTCCTGTGGAATATACCCTCCCTGTAAATGTGTTGACCCCATTCTGCTTAATTTTTATTACTGTAACAATTTCTTCAGTTCGCATGTTATTTCATTAACGTCATTTTCCGTAAGCATTTTTTCAGCGTCGAATATCACCGAAGCCTGCTTGTACCAAGGATCTCTTTTCTCCAAATTATCTGTTATAAATTGTTTAAGTTTCTCGCCGGAAAGCCCTTTTAATACAGGGCGGGTATGCTTTACAAGTTCTAACCGTTTAGTCAGTTCACCCGAAGATGTTTTCAAATAAACGGTTGTCCCTGTTTGATTCATAAAAGACATATTGTCGAAAAAACAAGGGGTCCCTCCGCCGGTTGAAATCACTACATTTTCAATCATACCTGTTTCATGTAACATCTTACATTCAATATCACGAAAAACCGCTTCTCCTTTTTCTTCAAAAAGTTGCCTTACCATCTTATGGTAGCGGGCTTCGATATAATGGTCAAGGTCTATAAACGATAAATTCATTTGCCTGGCAAGTTTCTTTCCCACAGTGGTTTTACCGGCCCCCATATAACCTATCAGATAAATACGTTTCATCCTGTACCTATTTTGCTCTTTTCACTTTCTGACGCCTTTTAACAATAGAATCCTGCATTGCTTTTGTACATACATTGACTTGGGTTATCAATTCTCCTATTTCCTGAATCACTTGTTCTTCTTTTGATATTTGGAAACTGACTAAATAGATAGCATTTATAAACTTTATCAATTCAAAAAAAGCATCATCCACTAAAGGGCGGATTTTCCTCATTTTATCTTCCTTATTCCTTTTCTGCTTCTCATTCATGCGTTCGCCATACAGTTGGCTGCATTTATTATTCGCTTCTGTTAATTTATCGATCACCAATAATAAATCTAACTTTTTTAATATCTCCTGATATTTTTCCTGATTCATCTCTTCTATAAAAGAAAAAACCAAGACTGTATCCTCTATTGCATTCGCCCGGTGTGCATTTTTATAAGGTTCCAAACCTTCATATAATTCTTCCCAATAGGCTTTTATAGTTGCATCCGGATGAAACCTCATATTTTCAATTGTCCTTTTTATGAAAACAAAAAACTCGTCCCGTTTCTTATTGGCTATCTGAATATCCTTCGTCTCTTCAAATCCCCTGTTACGCGAATAAGCATCATCCTCTTTCTTAAAAAGGCGTTCATACACCAAACGCTGTTCTTCCATCTTATATTCTTTAGCGAGCAGAGGAGATATTATCTGTAAAATTTTCGAATGATAATCATAATGCTCGCCATCTCTCACAAGACGAAAGCTGGGTCGGTTAATTTCTTTCACTTTATTCATATTTCATTTATTAAATAATACTGTTCATAAATTATTCTCTTGAAAAAATAATTATTTTCATTTCAATTTCTATTTTCCATAGATGAATTAAATAGAAAAATCTAATCAAATATTAAATCTGCACCTGCAAATATAATAAATATCTTTAATAAAAAATATAAATCTAAAAAAGATATGTGAATCCAAAATAATTTAACCAAATTCATCTACAGACAGCCATATATTAGGTTATATGTAATATATTTTGTCATAATTTTACATTAAATGATAAATACGGCCTAATTCCTATATTCAATTGTATGAATATGTAATTATAACGATTAATCACATTTATAGCTGATTTGCAAGATTTTTTGTTAATATCTGAATCTATTTGTATTTATATTAGAATTGCACGATTAATTTGTTACCAGAAAAACTTTTCTATCGCCTTCAATAAATCCAATTACATTGTCGGAAACTGTTTTTGCCATTTCAAAACGTGCTTTTCCGGTTTGCGTACCAATATGAGGAGTCAAAACTACATTTTCCAATTCTAAAAGCTCAGGCACGGGAAAATCGCCAAATTCGAAAACATCTAAAGCGGCGCCTCTTATGTAATTGTTTTTCAACGCATAAACTAAAGCGTGTTCATCCACTAAGGGTCCTCTGGCTGTGTTAATAAGAATAGCAGACGATTTCATCGATTTTAATGCCTTTTCATCGATTATATGATAGGTTTCGGGTGAATACGGCGCATTTATCGATAGAAAGTCGGACTCCTTCAATAAATCGTCGAAAGAGACGTAGGTTACATCCAATTTCGTTTCTTCTTCAATATCTAATTGCCTGCGATTATGATAGATAATTTCCATTCCGCAAGCTCTTGCCCTTTTACATAAGGCTTTCCCAATGCGCCCCATCCCTAAAATTCCCAACGTTTGCCCGGTAATAGACGTTCCCATATTATTTAAAATCCCTATTTTCACCGTATCACGTTGGATTCGAAGTTTTCTGTCACACGCTGTTATACGCCTTGCTGCATCAATCATTAATCCAAGCGCCAGATTTGCTGTTGGAGCAATAACGGGATCAGGAGTATTGGCTACGGCTATTCCCCTTTTCAACGCATATGCAACATCTATATTATTGTATCCCACCGCATAATTGGCAATAAGGCGTAATTTGGGCGCCTTATCTATTAGTTCTTTATTTACCGGAAAATTAAACATAGGACATAATACATCATACGATGGAATCATCTCCATTACTTCTTCAAAAGAAAAATCTCTCCCTTCAGGGTGTATTACATCATATCTATCGAATAATTCGATAAAACCGTCCCGATACATGTCATACGTCATCAATACTTTCATAATTTATATTTTTTCTACCTGGATTAATAAAAACAAAGATAAGATATTTATCCCATAGATCAATACTAAATAGCAGCATATCAAGCATATCCAAACGTATTTGATAAATATTAACCCCCAAATCCAGCGATTATTTTCATGCAAGCTTTCCCTTTGTCCGAAAAACCCGGTATTTTTATACTTGAGGTTGGAATATGGAATTGACGAAAGAAAAAAACATCGCTATGATTTACGGAAGGCGGCGTCATGTTTTCGCCTTTCTCATCCCGGGTTGTACTTCGCTTGCGCCGGGGTTATCCAAATCAGACGCATAAACGTCAATATATGAATAAGATTTATTATTTTTGTAATAAAAAGGAAGAAGATGGTATTAAATTATATATGGATAGGATTCTTTCTCATCGCATTTGTCGTAGCTTTAGGTAAGCTTCTAATAGATAAAGATGTAACTGTATTTACTGAAATGATAGACGCTTCTTTTGCTTCGGCAAAATCAGGATTTGAGATTTCAATCGGACTGACAGGTATTTTAACCCTTTGGCTGGGGATTATGAAAATTGGAGAAAAAGGGGGATTAATACAGGCCTTTGCCCGTTTAGCGTCGCCCGTTTTCAGCAAATTATTCCCCGAAATTCCCCGGAACCATCCTGTTACCGGTTCTATTTTTATGAATATTTCAGCAAACCTATTGGGTTTGGATAATGCTGCTACGCCTATGGGATTGAAAACAATGCAGCAACTTCAGGAATTAAACAATCAAAAGGACAAAGCCAGCAATGCGATGATCATGTTTCTGTGTATCAATGCATCAGGGTTAACGATTATACCCATAACAATCCTTATGTACAGGGCTCAATTAGGGGCGGCCAATCCTTCCGATATATTCCTGCCTGTTTTATTGGCCACATTCATCTCTACAATTGTTGCTATCCTGGGCGTTTGCTATAAACAACGGATTAATATCTTTCAACGGAACCTCCTTTTATTCTTCGGAATAATGGGATTGTTTATCGGCAGTTTAATCTGGCTTTTTCATGCAATGGAACAAGAAAAAGTATCGCTATACGCTACATTAACGGCCAACATTACCCTTTTTACGGTGATTTGCGGCTTTATTATCAGCGGTATAAGAAAAAAAATCAATGTATATGACGCCTTCATAGAAGGCGCTAAAGAAGGGTTTAAAACGGCTATAACAATTATTCCTTACTTAGTGGCCATACTTGTAGGTATAGGCGTTTTCCGGGCCTCTGGAGCCATGGATTTCCTTATTGAAGGCATACGTTCCGGCATTTCTTTTGCAAGATTAGATACAGGGTTTGTAGAAGCTCTCCCAACGATGATTATGAAACCGTTAAGTGGCAGCGGGGCAAGAGGAATGATGATTGACGCGATGAGTACGTATGGAGTCGATTCCTTCGTCGGGCGGCTTGCATGCATCGTGCAAGGTTCTACGGATACTACATTTTATATTGTAGCCTTATATTACGGCAGCGTGGCAATACGTAATACCCGGTATACAATACAAATTTCATTACTGGCAGATTTAGCTGGCGTAATCGCGTCTGTATTGTTAGCCTATATGTTCTTTGGTTAATTATATTTTGTTATGGCAATTAATTATTATACAGAAGGCATCAAGTTTCCTCCTATAAAAAAGAGAATCGTAAGTTCTTGGATTAAAGAGGTCGTAAGTCTTTTCGAGAAAAAAACAGGAGATATTTCATATATCTTTTGTCCGGATGAAAAGATATTGGAAATAAACAAACAATATCTTAATCATGATTATTACACAGATATCATCACATTTGATTATTCTGAAAAGAATATCATTTCAGGAGATATCTTTATCAGTATTGATACGGTAAGAAGCAATTCGGAAAGATATAAAACTCTTTATCCGGAAGAACTTCACCGGACAATTATTCATGGCGTATTACATCTCTGCGGCATTGAAGATAAAGGACCCGGAGAACGTGAAATAATGGAAAATTACGAGAACAAAGCGCTTCTGCTTTTACCGGAAGAAGCCTGTAAAACAGATAATATATGATTTTTAAATACGATATAATAGTTGTCGGCGCAGGACATGCGGGATGTGAAGCAGCGGCTGCAGCGGCCAACTTAGGTTCAAAAACGCTCCTCATCACAATGGACATGAATAAGATCGCCCAAATGAGTTGCAATCCGGCTATCGGTGGTATCGCAAAAGGACAAATAGTTCGCGAAATAGACGCTCTCGGAGGATATATGGGGATTGTTACAGACAAAACAGCCATACAATTCCGCATGCTTAACAAGAGCAAAGGCCCGGCCATGTGGAGCCCAAGATCTCAATGCGACAGAACACGCTTCATAGAAGCATGGAGAAATGTATTGGAAAACAAAGAAAATCTTTACATATGGCAAGATATTGTAAATAGACTGGTGATCGAAAATAAGACTATCTTAGGAGTTAAAACGGCCTTGGGCGTTGAATTTAGAGCGAAAAGCGTCATCCTGACAAATGGAACGTTCCTCAACGGACTAATGCATATCGGAAGGACTCAAATAAAAGGAGGACGCCTTTCAGAGCCTGCAACAACCGGTATAACAGAAGAATTAGTCTCCCTGGGGATTAAATCAGCACGCATGAAAACGGGGACGCCCGTCCGTATTGACGGAAGAAGCGTTCATTTTGAAGAACTAACAGCACAGCCGGGAGAGAATGATTTTCACAAATTTTCTTATCTGGAATCGTCCAAACGTACATTAAAACAACTCAACTGCTGGACGCTTTACACGAATGAAGCATGCCATGATATACTACGCGAAGGATTACCTGATTCGCCGCTATACAATGGGCAAATCCAAAGTATCGGACCTCGTTATTGTCCAAGTATAGAAACGAAGATTGTTACCTTTGCCGATAAAACGCAGCATCAACTTTTTCTGGAACCGGAAGGCGAGCACACACAAGAATATTACCTGAATGGTTTCTCTTCTTCTCTCCCACTCGATATTCAGTTAAAAGCGCTGCAAGCAATATCCGCTTTTCGTGACATTCAGATTTACAGGCCCGGTTATGCGATCGAATATGATTTCTTTGACCCCACTCAATTACAATACACATTGGAAACAAAGCAAATCAAAAACCTGTTTTTCGCCGGACAAATAAACGGCACAACCGGGTACGAGGAAGCCGCCGGACAAGGATTGATAGCCGGTATCAACGCCCACATCAATTGTCATGGCGGTAATCCTTTCATCTTAGGAAGAGACGAAGCCTATATCGGCGTCCTTATTGACGATTTAGTAACCAAAGGAGTAGACGAACCGTATCGTATGTTTACTTCCAGAGCCGAATACAGGATACTTCTTCGCCAAGACGATGCGGATATGCGCTTAACGGAAAAATCCCTCAAAATAGGACTGGCGAAAGAAGAACGGTATAAGATTCTACAAGAAAAGAGAAACTGCCGGGATGCTATCATTTCTTTTGTTGAGAATTACTCCGTAAAGCCTCAATACATAAATAGCGGTTTAGAAGCATTAGGAACTACTCCCCTGTCTCATGGATGCAAATTAATAGACTTGGTAGCCCGCCCTCATATCAGTTTAGATAATCTGGCCACATTAATTCCCGCTCTTAATGATGAGTTAAAGAAGACGCCTCCAAACCGTAAAGAAGAAATTAGTGAAGCGGCAGAAATATTAATCAAATACAGCGGATACATAAAGAGAGAACGGATTATTGCAGATAAAATAAGCCGTCTTGAGAACATAAGCATCAAAGGAAAGTTCAACTACAACGACATACAATCACTATCCACTGAAGCCAGACAGAAACTCGCAAAAATAAGCCCGAGCACAATCGCACAGGCAAGCAGGATTCCAGGTATATCGCCAAGCGACATAAACATATTACTTATCCTTTTAGGAAGATAAAAAACGCCTAAATGTTCCACGTGAAACGCAAATTAAGATGAACAACGACATTACAAGAGATATAGAAAGTCCTAACGACGATTATAAGGAAAAAATCTCCTCCATTATCTCCGTAACTCCCGAAAAACCAGGCTGTTATCAATATTTTGATCACAAAGGAACGATCATATATGTAGGAAAAGCTAAAAATCTCAAAAAAAGAGTACTCTCCTATTTCAATAAAACACCCGACAACCGTAAAACATATATCTTAGTTAAACAAATACGAGATATTAAATATATTGTAGTAGACACAGAGGAGGATGCGTTCCATTTAGAGAACAGTTTAATCAAACAATACCACCCTCGTTACAATGTACTGTTGAAAGACGACAAAACATACCCATCTATTGTTCTGAAAAACGAATACTTTCCGCGCATCTACCAAACACGAAATCTGGCGAAAGACGGGTCTCTGTATTTTGGCCCGTACTCGTCGGCCTACACAGCCAAAGTGATGCTGCAAATGCTTAAAGAATTATATCCTATAAGGACCTGTAAACATCCTCTCACCCCGGAAAGCATACGGCAGAGGAAGTATAAAGTATGCCTGCAATATCATATAAAAAAATGCAAAGGCCCCTGTGAAGGGCTTCAATCTTTAAAAGAATATAACGAAAACATAAGCCAGATAAAAGAAATACTGAAAGGAAATATTTCTAAAATCAGCCGCTTATTATTTGATCTGATGAAGGAGTTGTCTTCTGAATTAAGGTTCGAAGAAGCGCAACTCATAAAAAACAAATACGACGCCATAGAGAATTACCGGGCGAAATCAACAGTCGTCCCTCCCATGCTTACCAATATTGATGTTTTTTCATTTACCGACAATGATAAATCTGCCTATATCAATTATATGCACATTGGTAACGGGGCTATTGTACAAGCATACACTTTTGAATACAAGAAGAAGCTTGACGAACCGAAAGAAGAGCTTCTCGGATTAGGTATCATCGAAATGCGCACAAGATTTAAGAGCAATGCGCGTGAAATCATAGTCCCGTTTATCCCTGATATTGAATATTCGAATCATTTTCAATTCATTATTCCGCAAAGGGGGGATAAAAAGAAACTATTAGAATTATCAGAACAAAATGTAAAACAATACAAAATCGACAAACTTAAACAAGCAGAAAAACTAAATCCAGAACAACGCACAACACGTATTCTTACAACCATGCAAAAGGATTTACATATGAATATACTCCCTATGCATATTGAATGTTTCGACAATTCTAATATTCAGGGTACAAATCCTGTGGCAGCATGTGTCGTATTTAAAAAGGCCAAACCGTCCAAGAAGGATTACCGCCATTTTCACATCAAAACAGTTATAGGAGCCAATGATTTTGCATCCATGCAGGAAGTTGTAGGACGCCGTTATACAAGGCTTTCGGAAGAAAAGCAGGAATTACCCCAGCTCATCATCATTGACGGAGGGAAAGGACAGCTCAATGCGGCCACTGAAATCATCAGGAATCTTGGGCTTTTAGATAGAATTACGATTATCGGGCTTGCCAAACGATTGGAAGAAATCTTTTTCCCTAACGATCCTATTCCTTTAATATTGGATAAAAACTCTGAAACATTAAAGATAATCCAGCAATTAAGGGATGAGGCCCATCGATTCGGAATCACATTCCACCGGCAATTAAGAAGCAAAAAACAAACTGTATCGGAATTAGATGAGATTAAAGGGATAGGAGAAAAAACAAAAACAATCCTTTTAAGAAAATATAAAAGCGTAAAACGAATAAGAGAAGCTCCGGAAAACGAACTGAAAGAATTAATCGGAGAAACGAAAGCTACAATATTGATCAATGAATTAAAAAAATAAGATGAAAACAGTCATCCAACGGGTTAAACGAGCATCTGTTACTATCAGCGGTAACATAAAATCAAAAATAGAGTCTGGATTATTAGTATTAATAGGTATTGAAGATAATGATAATCAAGAAGATATCTATTGGTTGGCAAAGAAAATAGTCAACCTGCGCGTATTTGACGATGAACAAGGTATTATGAATCGCTCGCTAATAGAAATAAACGGCGAACTAATGATTGTAAGCCAGTTTACACTCCACGCTTCCGTTAAAAAAGGGAACCGTCCTTCGTACATCCGGGCGTCTAAGCCTGATATAGCTATCCCTCTTTATGAAGCATTCTGTAAAAAAACAGAAGAAATTACAGGAAAAAAGGCAGCGACCGGAACATTTGGAGCAAATATGCAGATAGAATTAATAAACGATGGGCCGGTCACCATCATAATAGACACTAAAAACAAAGAATAAATGAGCAAACAGTCAGTAATAACAATAAAAGAAGCGCAGGAGAGAGTAGACCAATGGATTAAAAACTATGGTAAACGATACTTTAATGAGCTGACAAACATGGCTATATTAACAGAAGAAGTAGGGGAAGTAGCTCGTATAATAGCCAGGAAATACGGAGAACAATCTTTTAAAGAAAGCGATGAAAAATATGATTTGGGAGATGAAATAGCGGATGTACTATGGGTTCTCCTCTGCTTAGCCAATCAAACAGGCATTGATTTAACAATAGCTTTCGAGAAAAATCTTGAAAAAAAGACAAACCGGGATAATACAAGGCATTTAAACAACAATAAATTATAAGTAACATGGATAAGTATCAGGAAGCATTAGGCAAATTCAAACCGGCAGGTAACGAAGTACAAATTAAAGAAGAAGTAGATAAAATTCTGCGAGTACATGAACAAGAGAATTTTACAGCCAAAATTCTTACTTTCTTACATGGTTGCATAGATATAACGTCTTTATCAACAACCGATACAAAAGAGAGCATCTGGACATTAGTAACTTATGTGAACGATTTTGAAGGATTACACCCTAATATTCCAAACATAGCGGCTATCTGTACCTACCCGATCTTTACTGAAACCGTAAAACAGGCGCTCACGGCACAAAATGTCAGAATAGCAGCCGTAGCAGGCGGATTCCCGTCTTCCCAGACCTTTGAAGAAGTTAAAATTGCAGAGGTTGCATTGTCTGTTATGCATGGTGCAGACGAAATAGATACAGTTTTAAATATAGGATTATTGCTTGAAGAAAATTATCAGGAATTAGCCGAAAATATCCAGGAAATTAAAGCAAGCGCACACGAAGCCACTCTTAAAGTTATCCTGGAGACCGGAGCATTGAAATCAGCCAATAATATACAACGAGCAACAATAATTTCAATATATTCAGGTGCAGATTTCATAAAGACATCAACAGGTAAAGAATATGAAGGCGCAACACCTGAATCCGTTTATACTATATGTCAGGTAATTAAACAATATTACGAATTAACCGGACGGCAAATCGGTATAAAAATAGCAGGAGGCATAAGAAAAGTGGAAGACGCCGTCAGATATTATACGATTGTAAAGAGTATTTTAGGCGAAAGATGGTTGGATAAAGCCTGTTTCAGGATTGGAGCAAGCAACTTAGCAACAGATATAATCCATCGTATCGGAGAATAACGCATATAAGTAAACGAATCCTATCGTTTACTTTATTTTTCTCTTTCTATGATATAATCGGCAAGTTCTATCAGGCTATTGCGGGCGTCGGAATGTGGGAGTTTATACATCATCTCAACCACTTTATCGCGATATTCCTTCATTTTTAATTCAGCATACTCAATTCCGCCGTTCTCTTTGGCAAATAAGATCAGTTCGGCAATATGACTGGGGGTAAAATCTTTATTTTCTATCAACTGCATATAATAAGAAGAATCATCGCCATCCGATTTTCGTAAAGCGTATAATAAAGGCAGGGTTACTTTTCCTTCTAAAATATCATTGCCGGTAGGTTTGCCTATATTCAGATTTGAATAGTAGTCAAAAATATCATCTTTAATCTGGAAACAATAGCCAAGGTACTCCCCTATTTGCCTGCAATACGTAACTAATTCGTCTGATGCGCCGGCTGTAATGGCTCCGATTTCAGTACAGGCGGAAATCAGCATAGCCGTCTTCTTCTTAATTATCTCCAGATAAGAATCTTCATCCAAGACAATATCTTCTACTACTTCTAATTGACGAATCTCTCCTTCCGATAAAGCGCGGCCCACTTCCGAAACAATACACATGATCCGCAAATCGCCAATCTGAATCGAACGTACCAAGGCAGAAGACAAAATATAATCGCCCACCAATACAGATACGCGATTATCAAAAAAAGCGTTCAGGGAAGGAACGCCTCTCCGTTGCTTTGTATTGTCGATCACATCATCATGAATCAGGCTCGCCGTATGTAACTGCTCTAACAGTACGGCCGAATTTATTGTGTTTTCCGTAATCTTCCCACAAGCCTTGGCTGTCAGCAAAACAAGTAGCGGGCGAATATGCTTGCCCGATGACAACATTATCTTATCAATAGCAGACTGCAACTTCAAAGTTGAACTTGACAGCGAACTTACAAATTCATCCTTAAAGCATTTAAACTCGGCATTTACCGGTTCCTCAATAATTTTTCTTTTATCCATAGTCGCTTAAAGACGAGCAAAAATAAGAAAAACTATTGAGTAAGACGCTTTTTTCGTACATTTACCGTCAATTGTCTTACTAAATCCTGTTAATTGTAATGAAATTATTCCTGATCGACGCCTATGCTTTAATATACAGATCGTATTATGCATTTATTAAAAATCCGAGAATTAACTCCAAGGGGATGAATACATCCGCCATTTTCGGATTTATCAATAGCCTGGAAGATGTACTGAAAAGAGAGAATCCCAGCCATATAACTGTTGGCTTCGACCCTGCCGGCCCCACTTTCCGGCACGAAGTGTACGAACAGTATAAAGCGCAGCGCGAAAAAACGCCGGAAGCCATACGCGAATCGGTTCCGATTATCAAAGATATAATTGAGGCTTATAACATTCCTATTATTGAAGTTCCCCGGTATGAAGCGGATGACGTAATTGCCACTATTGCCAAACAAGCTGAAAAGGAAGGGTTTCAGGTATATATGATGACGCCGGACAAAGACTATGGGCAGTTAGTTTCGGAGCATATCTTTATCTATCGCCCTAAATACGGGGGCGGGTATGAAACCATGGGAGTAAAAGAAGTATTGGAAAAATTCTCTATCCAATCCATTGATCAGGTAAAAGACTTGCTTGGATTGATGGGAGACAGTTCAGACAATATTCCGGGTTGCCCGGGAGTAGGAGAAAAAACAGCCGTAAAATTGCTGGAAGAATTTGATACGATTGAAAACCTACTCGAAAATACAGCTAAGTTAAATGGAGCTTTGCAAAAGAAGATTATTGAAAATGCGGAACAAATTCGCTTTTCAAAATTCCTGGCAACCATTATAACAGACGTTCCGGTCATCTTCGATGCAAAAAAATGTATTCTTACCAAACCGGACGAGAAGAGACTTACTGAAATTTATACCGCATTAGAGTTTCGGACATTTCTTGCCAAATTAAAAGAAGAAGAGAAGAAACCGGTAAAAAATATCCCTGTTCAAGGCTTGCTCTTTGCCGAATTTGCGCCCGAAAGTACAGTTGCTCCAAAAAATTCGAGTCTCTCGGACTTAAACTCGACCTCTCACACATACTTTATCGCTGATACAGAGGAAAAAATAACCCAATTAAGCGCCTTTTTATCTGAACGGAAAAAATTTGCTTTTGACACAGAAACAGACGGAATCGATCCCTTAACGGCCAATTTAGTAGGCATGTCGTTTGCCGTAAAAGAGAATGAGGCTTGGTACATTCCTGTTCCGGCGGATAAAAAAGAAGCTGCAAAAACAGTATCGCTCCTCTCCTGCCCTCTCCAAAATACAGCGATTCAAAAAATCGGACAAAATATTAAGTTCGATATACTTGTCTTACGCAAATACGGCGTAAGAGTAGCAGGGCCTCTTTTCGATACGATGATTGCCCATTATTTATTAAACCCCGAACTAAGGCATGGAATGGATTATCTGGCCGAAACGTATTTAAAGTACAAAACCATACATATAGAAGAACTAATCGGCCCTAAAGGAAAACATCAGCTCTCCATGCGTCATGTCCCGATAAACAAAATAGCAGAATATGCTGCCGAAGATGCCGACGTAACGCTCAAACTTAAAAACTACTTTGAACCCGAGCTAAAAAAACAGGACGTCGAACCGCTCTTTTTCAACATAGAAATGCCATTAATCTATGTACTGGCGGAAATGGAAGAGACGGGCATCACATTAGATACGGAAGCGCTCAAACAGTCTTCCGAAATATTAACAAAAGAACTGATCCGGTTAGAAAAAGAAATACACACGTTGGCAGGCATTGAATTTAATATCAATTCAGCCAAACAGGTAGGAGAAATACTCTTTGAAAAACTCAATATAGAAGAGAAAGCAAAAAAAACAAAAACCGGCAGTTACAGCACAAGTGAAGACATTCTTGAAAAGCTGCGCTCTAAACACCCAATTGTAGGCAAACTATTGGAATACAGAGGGGTGAAAAAATTACTCAGTACCTATATTGATGCACTGCCGGAATTGATAAACCCGAATACAGGAAAAGTACATACCTCTTTCAATCAAACAGTTACGGCAACCGGGCGATTGAGTTCCACCAATCCCAATCTTCAAAACATTCCTATCCGTGATGATATGGGGCGTGAGATTCGTAAGGCATTTATCGCTGAAAATGAAGATTGCCTGTTCTTCTCGGCAGACTATTCCCAGATAGAGTTACGGATTATGGCACATTTAAGCGGAGACGAACATATGATTTCCGCCTTCCGGAGCGGCGAAGACATCCATGCTGCCACAGCCGCCAAAATATATGGTATCAGCTTGAACGATGTAACCAAAGACATGCGCCGGAAAGCCAAAACAGCCAATTTCGGTATCATATACGGTATTTCGGTATTCGGACTGTCCGAACGCCTCAATATTCCGCGCGCAGAATCTAAAGAACTGATTGAAGGATATTTCCGCACCTATCCAAGCGTTCGGGATTATATGAATAACAGCATCGGAGAAGCCAAAGAAAAAGGCTTCGTAGAGACTTTGTTCAAACGAAAAAGATACCTCCCCGACATCAATTCAACCAACGCCATCGTAAGAGGTTATGCCGAACGGAATGCCATCAATGCTCCCATACAAGGCAGCGCCGCCGACATTATAAAAGTAGCCATGGTAAATATTTATAATCGATTTGAAAAAGAACAACTTAAAAGCAAAATGATCCTCCAGGTACACGACGAATTAAATTTCAACGTATGGAAAGACGAATTCGATACAGTAAAAAAAATAGTGTTAGAAGAAATGGAAAACGTCATCAAGCTACAAGTCCCCCTAATCGCTGATTATGGCAAAGGTAACAATTGGCTGGAAGCGCATTGATGTAGATGTTTCATGTGAAACAAATCCATTCGGTTTGTCTTAAATAAATAACTATCTTTGTAGCCGAATAAGTTATAACAACCAATAAAACAACGAAATAAATGGCATTACAATGTGGTATCGTAGGCCTTCCGAATGTAGGAAAATCTACTCTTTTTAATTGTTTATCAAACGCAAAAGCGCAATCAGCCAATTTCCCTTTCTGTACGATAGAGCCTAATGTGGGCGTAATCACAGTTCCCGACGAACGTTTAAATAAACTGGCAGAACTGGTGCATCCGGAAAAGATAGTCCCTACGACAGTAGAAATAGTAGATATTGCCGGACTCGTAAAAGGAGCCAGCAAAGGGGAAGGATTAGGGAATAAATTTCTGGCCAACATCCGCGAAACAGACGCTATCCTTCACATACTCCGCTGTTTTGACGACGATAATATCACGCACGTAGACGGCAGCGTGAATCCTGTCCGGGATAAAGAAATCATTGATGCGGAACTACAAATAAAAGACCTTGAAACAATAGACAGCCGCCTTGCCAAAGTACAGAAACAAGCGCAGACCGGAGGCGACAAACAAGCGAAACTGGCATATGACGTACTTGCCAAATTCAAAGAAGCATTAGAACAGGGAAAAAGCACCCGCACAGTAACATTCGATACAAAAGACGAACAGAAAATCGCCCGCGAATTATACTTGCTTACCAATAAACCGGTTATGTATATCTGCAATGTAGACGAGGCAAGCGCCATATCGGGAAATAAATATGTAGACGCCATCCGTGAAGCCGTAAAAGAAGAAAACGCAAAAATACTGATCGTAGCCGCCAAGATTGAAAGCGAAATCGCAGAGTTTGAAACCTATGACGAACGGCAAATGTTCCTTGCCGAGATAGGTTTGGAAGAATCAGGCGTAAACCGCCTGATTAAGCTGGCCTACAAACTACTCAACTTAGAGACATTCCTCACTGCCGGCCCACAGGAAGTACGCGCCTGGACCTACCTGAAAGGCAGCAAAGCTCCTCAATGCGCCGGCGTTATCCATACCGACTTCGAGAAAGGCTTTATCCGCGCCGAAGTAATCAAATACGAAGACTTCATCAAATACGGTTCCGAAGCCGCCGTAAAAGAAGCCGGCAAAATGAACGTAGAAGGTAAAGAATACATCGTACAGGACGGCGACGTCATGCACTTCCGTTTCAATGTATAAAAAGGCCTGAACCACTGATAATAAATATCTTCTTAATGATATGAAGAATAAAAAATTATGCGTATGTTTGCGAAAACGCATAATTTTATTATTCCCATGAAAAAACATATTTTTTTTGTATTCTTAGCCATAGGTTTGTTTTTTATCAGTTGTAATAAGCAAGAACCGATGAGCGCAGTCATTGAAAGAGGGTTGCAAACAGCTACGCAGCAGGCGGTTTTAATGGCGCAGGAACTTGAAAACCGGGAAGGAAAACTTCCTACAACCATCAAGCCCGACGGAACCTTAGAAACAAGCGATTACAGTTGGTGGTGCAGCGGGTTCTTTCCCGGAGAACTTTGGTATCTGTATGAGAATAATCCTGCGCCGGAATTAAGGAAGTATGCCGAACTTTATACCGGTCGCGTGGAGCCTGCCAAGTATCTTACCAATACGCATGATTTAGGTTTTATGCTGTTCTGCAGTTTTGGCAACGGGCTTCGTATTACGCAGAATCCGCATTACAAAGATGTTTTGATCGCCGGGGCACATTCGTTGGCTACGCGGTATAATCCTACTGTCTGCGCTATTAAATCATGGGACTTTAATAAGGATGTGTGGCAATATCCCGTCATCATAGACAATATGATGAACCTCGAATTATTTACATGGGCGTCTAAAGAAACGGGTAATGATATATTTCGCGAGATAGTCGATTCGCATGCCTTGAAAACAATCGAGAATCACTTCCGGCCGGACTTTAGCAGTTACCATGTCGTATCGTACGACACAATTACCGGCAAAGCCCATATCAAACAAACGCACCAGGGCTTTTCAAATGAATCGGCATGGGCAAGAGGACAGGCATGGGGACTGTACGGATACACAGCGATGGCACGCGAAACCGGCAACAATAAATACCTCGAACAAGCCCGCAATATTGCCGGGTTCCTCATAAACCACCCCACCCTTCCCGAAGATAAGATTCCTTATTGGGATTTCGATGCTCCCATAAGTATCGATACGCCCCACGACGCCTCTGCGGCAGCGATTATGGCATCGGCATTAATTGAATTAAGCCAACTGGATAAAGGCGAATTTGGAAAGCAATGCTTAGAGCTGGCAGAACAGCAAATACGTTCATTATCATCGCCAGAATACTTGGCGAAACCTGGGACAAACCGGTGTTTCGCGCTAATGCATTCCACGGGGAATTTCCCGGACAACTCGGAAGTAGACGTACCTCTCAGCTATGCCGACTACTACTACGTAGAAGCGCTTCTCCGTTTAAAAAAGCTTATCAGATAATATATGAATCACTAACCTAAAATTTTTACTCGCTTTATGAAACGCGTTCTCAATTCAGCCTTATGCCTGCTTTTCGGATTTACTTTTTTGCAGGCGCAAAATACCCGGGTAACCAGTGTTCTGAAGGTAATAGACGTCACTACCGGTAAAACAGACGTCCTGAAGGAATTTCCCTATCTGATTGAAGCGCCCAACTGGGCAACAGACGGGCAATGGCTAATCTACAACAGTAAAGGGAAACTGTATAAGATATTCCCTGCCTCGCCGGGCGAACCGGTAGAAATCAATACGGGATACGCTACCCGTTGCAACAACGACCACGTACTGTCAGCCGACGGCAAACAAATAGCCATCAGCCACGGAACAAAAGAAGACGGGCGGTCACGCATTTATACCTTGCCGATTGAAGGAGGCACGCCAAGGCTTATCACTCCATTAGCGCCCAGTTACCTGCACGGTTGGAGCCCCGACGGAAAAGAACTGGCCTACTGCGCCGAAAGGAACGGCAATTTTGACGTCTACGTAATCCCGGTCGAAGGAGGAGAAGAAAAACGCCTCACCACCGCCGAAGGGTTAGACGACGGCCCCGAATATTCTCCCTGCGGAAAATACATCTGGTTCAATTCCACACGCAGCGGTCTGATGCAAGTCTGGCGAATGAAAGCCGACGGCAGCGAACAAACCCAAATAACAAAGGACGAAACCCGCAATTCATGGTTCCCCCATGTATCGCCCGACGGAGAATCAGTAGTTTACATCGCCTATAAAAAAGGTGACGTAGAACCCAGCTCCCACCCTGCCAACAAAAACGTAGAGTTACTCCTTATCCCATCCAAAGGCGGCGAACCCAGAATCCTCGCCACCCTGTTCGGCGGACAAGGAACCATCAATGTAAACTCATGGGCTCCCGACAGCAAACGCTTCGCTTTCGTCAGCTACCGTATCGAATAAAACGTAAAAAAGGGAGTGATTCACCCTCTTTTCTTATTCTTACCATTAAAGAATCGGTATGAAACCTTCAATATGACCCCTCGGAGTATATTCGAACCGAATAGAATTATGACTATAATAACGCCAAATAACAAACTCTTCACTATAATATCGATCAGAGTCTTCTTCATACTTTTCAGCTAGCGAAGAACAAAGAGCATCGAATAATTCAGCGCTGGTTTTTTCTTCGAATTGTTTTCATAATCAAATGAGTCGTTATTGACTGTTTTGCGGGAGAGTTTCGGAAAAACAGTACGGAGTCTTGAGGAAAGGATTATGGCGCTTTTGCAAAGGCATTATGATGTCTTTACAAAAACAGTATAATGGTCTGGCGAAGACAGTATAATGAAAAAACGGAAGGCTCGAAAGCGCCCGGAAAAGCGGCTTTCGAAGGCTCGGAACGGCGCTGAAACAATTGTTTTTACCCGCTGTTTTTTTGAACAAACAGATAGCAAACGGCTGCTTTCTGCTTTGTTTTATATATGCAAAGGATTAGTTGGCGCACATATAGTAAATGCTTCCTTTCTATTTATTTCTACTTTAACAGATTAAAAAACGTGCGAAGAAAGAAGCTAAACCTGATACCGGCCCGGGAACCGCTTTTTCAACAGGAATACTCCCCTGCTAAACGATACTTTTTCACCTTTCCTTTCAACTTTCAGCTTTGTTGCAAAGGATTGATTTACAGGATGAAAATCCTGAAAAAAGACCGTTCAGCCTCCTTTCAGGAAACCGGAAGAGAGGGATTTATTCCATAAAAAAATCAGTATACAGTCTTCAGTAAACCAATATATACTCTTTACCAAACCACAATAATGGTCTGTTGAAGGCGTCATAGCGCTTTTTTTTAGTCCTCGCAATGCTTCATCAGAGTCTTCTCAATGATTTACCAAAGGCGTCGCAATGGTTTGGAAAAGAGGACGCAATGATTTTTTTCCTTTTTTACCGGCCCTGTATTTTTTTTTCTGAAAGAAGGATGAAAGGTCTTCTTTCAGTCATAGCCGT
>JAITRG010000251.1 GCA_031288515.1 Tannerellaceae bacterium | reverse complement strand
GGTTTTTGTCTTTGACGATGCGGTGTAAATCGAGGTAGGGTTTTCCGGGGGGAAAGCCATAGCGTATGGCGGCGATATGCCTGACCCAGTAGGCGTATTGTTCCTCGGGGGTGGGGAATGGGTAAAAGTCGGCCTCGTCGATGGTTTTGAGGCCGTAGCGGTCATGGTAGCCGGGGAACAGTGCATTGAAGGTATCGGCGTTGTCATAAGGCAGACCCGCGGCGGCGGAGAGGCCGGCTCCCGCGCCGATGATGAGGGCTTCGGTTTTGCCGAGGGCGATTTTGAGAACATTTATCTTTTTTGATAGGTCACGGCCAGAATATATCATCATCTTTTCCCTTGTTTCAAATTTTTTGTTTTAAATTAATGCTATCGTTCAGGTACATAATCTGATGGAGGGTGATCGACATAAGCAAGATGCCTTCCACCGTCTTCTTTCCCTAGAAATCAAGGAACTAGAGGAATCCTTGTACTTGATAAGGCCACACCCTCGGCAAATATACGGGTGAAACTTTCCGGGCCATCAGTCAGGATTCTTCCCTTCCAGAATTTCCACAATCGTTTTCTCCGTCCCAACCATTCCCGGAGACGCAATCAGCCCCATATTCCTCATAGTTTCCTCCGGCGTCGCGCCGTTAATGCCGTGAGCATTGTAAATATAGACGCCCCTCATAGCCATGTTCACCGAAGCATAACCCGCATCTACAGCAACCACCCCTTTCATGGTGCAACCCTGGTTTCCACCGTCACAGATCATGCCGGTGATGCCGCTTGCCATGTTGTTGATAACCTTCCCCATCATTTCCATGGTGCCACCCCTCAAACTTACTAGACCACAGGCCATCCCTGTTCCTGCCGCGATGGCACAACCGCAGAAAGCCGACAGCTTGCCGGAATACTCCTTAATATACATACACACCAGATAGCTCAGCGCCGTTGCGCGTAAAAGATCCTCCTCCGTATATCCGGTGACTTTATATGCGGCGTACAACGGCATGGTTGCGATAATTCCATGAGCGCCTGAACCGGCGATGCTCATAGCAGGTTTTGAAAGTCCGATCACACGGGCTTCTATTGCTCCGTTACAGAATAAGGATGCTGTCTTCTGCTCATCTTTTGAAATAAGCTTTCCACCGTTTGCGGCTAACAGATACGGGCCATAGGTAGTTTTTGCGCTGTGAAGCCCCTCCTGCAAGAGATCCCAATTCAATTTATACGCATCTTTGATAAAAAGGATCTCCTCCAGCGGAACTGTATTCACATATTCCCGAATCTGCACCAATGTATACTTATGAATAGGGTAACTGTCGTTTTTCTGCTCTTTTGCGATCTGCTTTTTCTCAAAAACCACCTTGCCGTTTTCCGTAATCTCTACAACATTCGTGTGGGCATCCCTGATTGTGACCTTCGCCTCAGAATCTTCTCCCACAACCCTGGCTTCGATAAAAATTCTGCTGGTAATCTCACTCATACTCACGGTAATTCTGCCCTGCTGAACCATCTGTTTTGCCTTTTCCGCTTTTTCAGGCGTGATGCCGTCCAGACACTCCAACCCTTTTGATGGGTCTGCGGCCACCGCGCCTAAAGCAGCCACATGATAGTTTCCCACCTCACTGCTGCCGGGTATCCCGCAGGTAAACGCATTTTTGAACATTCCGCTATTCAGCCTCAGATACACATTTCTGACATCGCCTTTCATGTGGGCTTTGGCTGTCGATATGGCAAATGCGATTGCGCCCGGCTCCGTTACGCCAAGAGCGGGTTTCATATCTTCCTTAATCAATTGTGTTAATACATGCATATTCCTTCCCTATGAATCTATCGTTTTTTCAGAACTTCCCGTAGTCCAAGCGTTACATTCCCATTTTCAAGTACAAAGCAGGGAATACCTATACGTCCTGTACCGAGAATTTCCGAATACACCTCATGACAGTCGCGCAGAGAAAGGTACTTTCTCAATTCGTCCAGCCCTGATAGAATATCCACAAAATCATAAGGCACTTCCGTTTTTGTCAGTTCATCTAACACAGTCATCGTGTCAGGGCAAAGCCGGCTTCCAATTACCGTTATCATAATCTTCCAGCCTCCGGTCTACTTTACCGCAATAGCCTCAATCTCACACAAAACACCCTTTGGTAGCGCCTTGACCGCTACACAACTGCGGGCAGGCTTTGATACAAAATATCCGGCATAAACTTCATTAAAGACCGCAAAATCTGCCATATCCGCCAGAAAGCAGGTAGTTTTGAATACCTTTTCCATATTGCTCCCGGCTGATTCCAAAATTGCCTGTACATTTTGGCAACTCTGTTTCGCCTGTGCCACAATTCCCTCCGGAGCCGTTCCCGTTTCCGGGTTTACTGGCATCTGGCCGGAGGTATAGACGATTCCATTTACCTCAAATCCTTGTGAATACGGCCCAATCGCTCCCGGAGCGTTCTTTGTGTTTAATGCGTTCATTTGAAAATTCTCCTGTAATTTTAATTTTTAACAGCTTCTTTTTCTCGCTTTAACAGCCAGTCTTTGCCTTCCACTGTGCGTGTAACCATCATGGAAGCAACCATGTCTCCAGACGAATTCAGGCAGGTGGCCGGTGGATCTACCAAAAATCCAATAGTCGCAATCAGAGGGAACGCTTCGCCCGGAAATCCGAACAGGCTGACAATCAGCATCTCGCCTACCAAGCCGCCTCCCGGCGTACCGGAAAGTACAAACGCACTTAAAATAGCTACAGCAACTGACATTGCATAGGTTCCCGCCCCCATATAGGGAATCTGGAACACTCCGAATAAAAACGCTATCTTTGTAATCGAAGACAGCACGGAACCATCCATATGCGCGGTTGCCCCCAAGGGAAGTACGATGTTGCTGATATCATCGGGTACCCCAATTTTTTTACATGCTTCGATATTTACCGGAATCGTCGCTACGGAACTCTGGGTAGCAAAAGCAGTTACTGCCGGATTAAAAATATTTTCCAGCATTTTCTTTACCCCCAGTTTACCGCCCGCAAAATACGCATAAGCGGGGAAAAATACTACCCCATACAACAGAGCCATAGGGTAATACACCAACAATGTTCGTCCATAATCGCCAATCAACTGCGGACCGAATTCACCTACCAGATTTGCGAAATATGCCCCAAGACCAATCGGCGCCATCTTCATAATTATATCCACCATCTTCATGATAATCTTATTCAGGTTACTCAGAAACTTTCCCACCGAGCTTTCTTCTCCACCGCAAACAGACACCGCGATACCTGACATAATTGCGAATACAATAATGGGAAGCATATTTTTCCGGCTCATAAGACCGCTAAAATCATTTACTGTTAATGCCCCGACAATCATGGAACTGATACTGGCTGTTTCGCCCATCTCGGAACTTCCCATAGTAATGGATGTACTGGCTACCGGCGGCCAGATATTTACTGTCACCAGCGCAAGGATTGCCGCAAAAATTCCCGTTACAATAAAGGTGACAGTCAAACTGCCCAGAATCTTTCCCAGACGTTTCATATTCAGCATACTGCCGACCGCATTTACTATGGAGACAAATACCAGTGGAACCACAATCATGAACATCAGATTGATAAAAATATCTCCCACCGGTGCCAATACCGTGGCCTTTTCCCCCATAACTACGCCAATAATTGCCCCGATGGCAATACCCGCCAGTAAAACAAGCGGGAAGCGATAACTCTGCCAGATTTTCTTTCTATCCATTTTTCTCCTCCATAGTGTTCAAGATATATTACAATGCATCCACGGCATCTTTTAGCTGCTTTAACGCTTTTTCCAGGATGACCTTTGGGCAGGCGGCATTCAGTCTCATAAATCCGCTCAGGGAGCGTCCGTAGGCATATCCTTCGTTCAACCCCAGTTTTGCCTTATAGATCATAAAATTACGAAGTTCTTCATTTGTCATACCCAGTCCCCGGCAGTCCAGCCATACCAGATAGGTGGCATCTGGAAGATTTGGTTTGATTTTTGGAATATTGGCCGCACAGTATTCCCGAATAAAATCGAAATTGCCTGAAAGATATACAAGCAGCTGCTCCAGCCATTCCCGGCCTTCCCGGTAAGCAGTTTCTACGGCAACGGAACTGAATGCATTGTTCCGGTGGATATCCATGCTGCTCCAGTATCTGTCAAAATCATTTTTCATCTCCATGGTAGGGAAGATTGTGGTAGATGCCTGCAGCCCCGCCAGATTGAAAGTCTTTGAGGCAGAAACACAGGTTACAATATGCTCCGCAATACCTTTGGAGAGAACAGCAACCCTCTTATGCTTTTTCCCATGGAAAATCAAATCCGAGTGGATTTCGTCGGAAATTAACAACACGTGATTGGCGATACAAATCTCCGCCATTCTGCGCAGTTCTTCCGGTTGCCACACGATACCCAGTGGGTTGTGCGGATTACATAACAGGAAAATCTTGCATTCCTTTACTTTCCGCTCAAAATCTTCAAAATCCACGTGCCACTGACCATCTTTTTCCACCAGATGGTTTTCCACAATGACGCGGCCAATTGATTCGGGAATATCATAAAATTCCGAATAGACCGGCGGCTGAATCAGGACTTTGTCTCCCGGCATAGTATAAATCTTTATCAATGCCGCTATGGTCTGGAGAACTCCGATACACCAGCTCATCAACGCCGTATCGGGACACCAGTTATAATAGTTCTTCTCCCACTCCTGCACCGCTTCAAAATAACTGGCAGGTCTCGATGTATAGCCCCAAATTCCTTCTTCCGCTTTTCTCTTGCAAGCGTCAATAATCGGCTGGGCAGCACGGAAATCCATGTCCGCCACCCACAGAGGGATCACATCTACCGTGCCGAATTTCATCTCACGTTCATCATACTTGGAGGAACGGTTTGCGCTACGGTCGATTACCTCGTCAAAATTGTACTTCATAATAAAAACTCCATCCCTTCTCCCGCTTTTGCGGTTGATATCTATATGAATAGCAAATTCCGTGCCAATTTTTTATAAACCGCGGTTTCTTATTTCCACACCGGTAAAATCCTGTTTTTTTCAGGTGTTTTTCTGTTTTTCGAGTATTCTTTCGGCTAAAAGAATTGCCAGATGGGCAATATTCTATTTTTTTTCTGGTTATTTGGTTTTTTGGTTAATATTATTGGTTATAACCAATAATGTATAAAAAATGGATACATCTCCTTTCAGGTGCTGTATCCTCATTTTCAAATTTTTTAAACTGTCTAGCGTTTACGATGTTCCTGCCAATACGCCATTCCTTTGGGAGTAATCCGACTTCCGGCCTTTCCCCGTCCCACTTCAGCAAAGCCGCGATTCACTAACTCCTGAAGCTGATCACGGACCTGTTTCTGGGAAATCCTAAAATATTGCTGTTTTGCCGCTATCAATATCTTTTCCCTGCCAAGAAGTTCATTTTGCTCCCAGGCCTGACACAGTTGTTCCATCACAAATTGGAAAAGGTCAACAGGCTCTCTTTGCGGTATTATCTCATAGGTTTCTTGTTTCGCTTCTCCGCGCATTCGAGCCATGTTCGGTGGCAGATCTTCCATCTCAATCACCTGTTTTCCCACATAGTTAAAATATACCACCATGTTGTACAGTTCCCGTATATTGCCTGGCCATGAATACCGCAGTAGAAATTCCTTTGTCTTGTCCGACAACGCAAAGGTTCCTCCCAGTTTTTTTGTAAAATGTTCCAGAAGCAGCAGAATATCTTTCCCCCGCCTGCGCAGGGGAGGAATCAGCACCGTCAAGGCATTCAGGCGGTAATACAGATCTTTCCGAAAGCTCCCATCCTCGACTTTTTCTTCCAAGGATTCATTTGTAGCCGCCAAAATACGCACATCCACCTGTACAATGCTGCTTCCGCCCACCCGCATAACTTCACCCTCCTGCAGCACTCTCAGCAGTTTTACCTGCATGGATGGGCTCATACCCTCAACTTCGTCAAGAAACAGCGTTCCCTGGTGGGCAAATTCAAATAATCCCGGACGTCCGCCCTTTTTGGCCCCCGTAAACGCTCCGTCCTCATAACCAAAAAGCTCGCTTTCCAAAAGGTTTTCCGGCATAGCAGCCACATTAATTGCAATGAAGGGCCCTTCCGCCCGGCGAAAAGCTCGGTGAACGGCATGAGCCATCAGCTCTTTGCCCGTTCCTGTTTCGCCCACAATCAACAATGGACTTTCCGAGGCCGCCATCTTCTTAAGAATTTCCTTCACATTTCTGATAGCCTCTGATTCACCTATCACATCATCAAAAGTATATTTCGCGTAGTGTCCCTTTTGGAGTAGTTGTTTTCTCAATTCATTCTGTCTTGATTCCTGCTCAGTGAACCGCTGCAATGTCGCAAAGGCCCCAATACATTCTGTTTTTCGCATGACCGGAACAACCGCTACCGAGATCGCCGTACCAAATAACCGGATTACCCGTTCCGGGATATCTTGTTTTTCTTTCAGCGCCTGATAAAATGGAATGTAGGGAAAAACATCTTTCCCCTTTTTTCCTACCACAAATTGCTCTGATACTCTTGCAATCTGGCAGGCTTTTTTGTTACATGCAAACACATCTCCGGTCTCGTTGACTCCTATTAGCCCTTCATTGAGAATCTCCATTAAGATATGAAATTGGCTCTCCTGTCTGCGCGACCTGGCATACATGAGATCAAAACTATAGTGATTGGATGCCACAATCTTTGCATAATTCAGAAATGGCTTTGCCTCCAACAAATGTTCCATACCAAGCCGTAGCGCCATCTCAATCATCATTCCATAAGAGCAAGGACGGTGATCGCTGTCGATCACTTCTTTTACCGAATCCGGCACATAACGTGATTCCCCAGGAGTTAATGCGATGTCCACCGGATCATCCAGCACAGCCCCCGGATAAAAAGGAATAAAACGCAGATGATTCACCCCCAAGGCATTTAACTGTGCAATTGCCTCTCTCGCCATGGTTTCTGTCACATTCACAAAAAGCACAGTGGTTCCCTTCGGGATTTTCCAAAGCCGTTCCAATGTCTCCCAGTAAAATGTGACTTCGATGAACATAACCTCACTGTCGATGGGGACATGGCGGGCCACTTCATCTGCCGAACCGTAAGCATCTGTCGAGATGGCAAACAGATCCGCCCGAGGCAATTTTCCTGTCGCGGAGCCGTCCCGTACACTGTAACCCGTCACATCGGCATAATCGCCAAATAGACTTTCAACCTCTTTTTTGTAAGATGCACCAGCTAACGGATCCAATGCTACTATAGTAATAGTCTTTTTCATAAAACCTAAATTCCTTTGAAGAACTGAAATCAATTATAGGCACATAAAAAATCACCCGGCCCAAGAAACCTTGAACCGGGTTCAGCGGAAGATGCTACTCCGGACTTTGGTCCGCTGTTGCCTCCCCTAGTGGCACTATAAACGATAGTACCTTCTGTCGGCAAAGCGAAGCAAAAAATTCTTTGCATTGGCCTCCGATGATTCCCTCATCAAATATATCAGCGATTATTTGCCGTTGTCTATGCCGAAGGAGGACGCCCCCTGTCAAGGCGGTGATGATGTTGTCGTTATAGGTAATTTGCTCGGACAGAAGGGACTTTTTCAAATCCCTATCCTGTATCTTCTTAAAAAAATCGGCATGTTGCTTGAGGTTCATGGTGGACTGGTTCTGCAGGACGATAATGCCAATTTTCTTGCCAGGGCAGAGTTCCTTTAGTTTGGTGGTTACCGGGGCAAGATCGCTGTCCCCGGAAAGGATTAAGGCAGTGTCGAATTTGTCCACTACGGCATCTAAGCAGAATGATGGCGATGTTTATATCGGTTTTCTTTTCTTCGTGGGACTGAGAACAGCCTTTACGAGGGGGACATTTGCATTCCCGAAGATTGAATTTTCCTAAAAAGCCCCGACTCCACAGCGTGGTGGGCATGGATATAGCGCAAGTGCGTTTGAGCCCCCGATCTGGTATCCATGGCGTAAGAGCCGAAAAATAATAGACGGTGGCGATTTCCTCATGTTTGGGGTTGATGAGGTGTTTGGAGAGCATCCAAAAGTTCAGTCAGCCATCATTCAAACCGTAGTAAAGGGTAAACCTCGCTTTCGCGGGGCCGGATTGTGGCAGAGAGGCCGCTGCCGTTTCCCCTGGCGGCAATATAAACACTCCTGCCGACAACCGGGTCACGGCTGGCCGGGGGCGAAATTCCCGGTTTCCGTTTATTTTTTCCTCATTTTGCAGGTTTGTCCCATTTTCTACTATGTATAACAGGCTTATTTTGTCCTTATGGACAACGAACCTGTAGTACATTCCTTAATCCCCCTGGCCGACTTCAAGGCGATCCTCGGCATAGATGACCGGGAGGATGCTCTTTCCCGGTACTGCCTCGTAACCGCCACCTATACCATCGAACACTATTGCAAACGGCGGCTTTTACGGCGGAAAAATACCGATTACCTGACCTTTACGGGAGAACATATCTTGAGCCTCCGGGAATACCCGGTACGGCGGGTACTGGCTGTCCACACCGCTGCTGCCGGGGCCGCTTTACGTGGAGAAGCCCGCTTTAGCCCTGAAAACCTTGTAGATCCTAACCATTACTATTGTCTTCCTGATGAAGGTATCCGAGAGGATATACCTTTCTCGCTGGTTCTACGGCCTCCGTTCCACCTTAC
>JAITRG010000190.1 GCA_031288515.1 Tannerellaceae bacterium | reverse complement strand
TCCTTTTATTAAAAGGAGGCCGTGGAGGATTAGGAAACTGGAACTTTAAAACGTCTACCAATCAGGCGCCCCGTTATGCCCAACCCGGCGAACCGGCGCAGGAACGTTCGGTTATACTTCAACTGAAACTATTGGCCGACGTGGGACTGGTTGGTTTTCCTAATGCGGGAAAATCCACGCTGCTGTCTGTTGTCTCGGCGGCTAAACCCAGGATAGCCGATTATCCCTTTACCACATTAGAACCTAATTTGGGGATTGTCGGCTATCGCGACAACCGTTCGTTTGTAATGGCGGATATTCCGGGTATCATAGAAGGGGCAAGCGAAGGCAAAGGATTGGGATTGCGTTTCCTTCGCCATATAGAACGTAACTCCTTGCTTCTGTTTATGATTCCGGCGGACGCCGATGATATAAAAGCAGAATACGAGATATTACATAATGAACTGGTAAAGTATAATCCCGAATTATTGACAAAGAGCCGGGTATTAGCTATTACGAAAGTTGATATGCTTGATGATAAACTCATAAAGGCATTGTCGGAAGAATTACCCGGAAATATTCCTTCTGTTTTTATTTCATCCGTAACAGGAGCGGGAATTGCCGAACTGAAAGATATTCTATGGAATGAACTGAATAAAGAAACATTCCACGATACCGAAAGCATAGTCCATAAGAACATGGATTTGAGTATGTGCCCAATAATAGATGATGAGGATGATTTTGTATTCCCCGCAGACGATGATGATAACGATTGGGATGAGGATGAAGAAGAATACGATGGAGATAAATGAAAGATGATACAAATCAGTATATCCGAAGAAGTAGCGAAGGTATGTCCGGATTTACATATCCTGGCTTTATCATGCGATGTTATCAATACGGAATCGGATGTTCGGTTGTGGGAAGAGATAACGGCTCTTGAACATACCCTGAGGGAAAACTGTAAACTGGAAGATATTAACCGGCTACTCCCTGTCAAAGCCACTCGCCAGGCATATAAAAAGTTAGGGAAAGACCCCAACAGGTATCGCCCTTCCGCCGAAGCGCTTTATCGCCGCATCCTTCGCGGTTTGCCGCTTTATAAAATAAATACGTTAGTAGATATCATAAATCTGATTTCTGTCAAAAGCGCTTATTCCATTGGCGCATTCGATATGGATAAAATGAAAGGGAGCAGGCTTATACTCGGCGTAGGACAAGAAGGCGAAAGGTATCATGCAATCGGAAGAGGGGAATTAAACATTGCCGGTTTGCCGGTTTATCGTGATGAGTGGGGTGGTATCGGGACGCCGACAAGCGATGAAGAACGGACAAAGATAGAACTCCAAACAACCCGCTTGTTAATGATTGTGAATGGCTATTCGGGTTTGGATGGGCTGGAAGAAACCGGCAACTATGCGTGGGAATTACTAAAAAGGTATGTGTCGGCAACAAACCCCGGATACAAGATGATTGCACCCTGATTATGAAATAAGATGATGTTGCCAAAATATTAATCGCTTTTCTTTCTACATGAACATATTATAGCTATTTTTGTCTGTGTTTAACGAAAAATGACAAAAACAATGATTGAATTAATTGGAACAAATGCCGGCCTCGTATGGAAAGCGTTGAATGAAGGCGGTAAATTAACTGTAAAAGACGTAAAGAAAGCAACCAAAATCAAAGCGGAAAAAGATGTGTATACCGCTTTAGGCTGGCTGGCAAAAGAAGGCAAATTAGCCTTCGAAGAAAACGACGGGGATATTTTCGTTTCGCTTGTCTAAGAAAAGAAACGATTGGAGTTGGCAAAGGCTGTTCGAGAAATTGGGCGGCCTTTTTATTTCTGCCGGTATGTATAGTAAAATAATTAATAGTATAAGTTGTCTGTTTCAAATCAAAAAACTACTTTTGTGAAGAATTTGGCGTAAAATGACCGATGATCAGAAAAGATTGTTCGCTGTTTTTGAAGTCAGGGTCCGCGACATGATGGCGTTGTGCAATCAGCAAAAACAGGAGATACAGGGACTTACAAATGCTTTGAATTCGAAAGATGATGAGCTTAAGCAAGCAATGAAAACGATCAGAGAATTAGAAGCCAAATGTGACAGTATGCTGATAGCGGGGATTGTTTCTTTGAAAGAAAAAGAAATAAAAAGCGCTAAAACGCGGCTGTCAAATTTAGTGCGGGAAGTAGACAAGTGCATTGCATTATTAAATGAATAGAGGCGATGGACGAAAATAAATTTCTTATACATGTAAAAATAGCAGAAAAAACATACGGTTTATGGATTTATCGGAATGACGAACAATTAACTCGTGAAGCGGCAAAACAAATTGCAGAGAAGATAGATCAGTACAGGGCTGTTTTTTTAAGCGAAGAAGTAGATGTAAAGGATTTATTAGCGATGGTGACACTCCAGTTATCAATAGAAAACCTGAAATTGGAGGAGAAAAACGATACCACACCTTTCACATATAAGATCCAAGAATTAACAAATGTATTGGAGACATACTTGAAAGACATGTAATAGTTTACCGGGCTATTCAACTTATTTTCCGCACAGCATACACGGTTGCCGTGTTAATGAATGTGCTTTTTTTATGTTATAAATATATATGAATTAATTTTTGTATTAATGGAACTGACTATAATTATATCGATAGTAACCTTTATAACCGGAGGTTTGCTAACATGGTTGGGGATTCATTCCCTTTTCAAATCCAAGTGTAAATCATTGCTTAATGAAGCGGAAAAAGAAGCGGAGGCAATGAAAAAGGACAAGTTGCTTGAGGTGAAAGAAAAGTTTCTGCATTTGAAAGCCGATTTGGAAAAGCAGGTTTCGGCACGAAACGCTAAAATACAATCGGCAGAAGCGAGGTTGAAACAAAAAGAATTGGGCGTCAACCAGCGGCATGAAGAACTTCAGCGTAGAAATACCGAAATAGATGCGATAAAAGAGAACCTGAATATGCAACTTGATCTGGTGGAAAAAAAGAAACAAGACCTTGATAAACTGCGCCAGAAAGAAGTTGAACATTTAGAAGTGTTATCCGGCTTATCGGCAGACGAAGCAAAAGAACGCCTGATCGAATCGCTAAAAGACGAAGCCAAATCACAAGCCTCTTCCTTTATCAATGAAATTGTGGAAGAAGCGAAGATGACAGCGAATAAAGAAGCTAAAAAGATTGTTATCCAATCCATCCAACGGGTTGCCACCGAAACGGCGATAGAAAATTCAATTACGGTATTCCATATAGAATCCGATGAGATAAAAGGTCGCATCATTGGCCGCGAAGGGCGTAATATCCGTGCATTGGAATCTGCTACGGGAATAGAAATAGTGGTAGACGATACGCCGGAAGCGATCGTTTTATCAGGATTTGACCCGGTACGCCGCGAAGTAGCCCGTTTAGCCCTTCATCAATTGGTGCAAGACGGGCGTATCCATCCGGCCCGGATAGAAGAAGTGGTTGCCAAAGTACGCAAACAGGTGGAAGAAGAAGTAATAGAAACGGGTAAACGTACAACGATAGACTTGGGCATACATGGGCTGCATCCCGAATTGATCCGTTTGATAGGAAAGATGAAATACCGTTCTTCTTACGGGCAAAACCTGTTGCAACACGCCCGGGAAACGGCGAATCTTTGCGCTGTTATGGCATCTGAGTTAGGATTGAACCCAAAAAAAGCCAAACGGGCCGGTTTATTGCATGATATAGGGAAAGTGCCTGATGACGAACCGGAATTGCCGCACGCTATTCTCGGCATGAAATTATGCGAGAAGTATAAGGAAAAACCGGATATCTGTAATGCCGTAGGTTCTCACCATGATGAAATAGAAATGCAATCCTTACTGGCTCCGATTGTTCAGGTATGCGACGCTATTTCGGGCGCTCGTCCGGGCGCTCGCCGGGAAATTGTTGAGGCATACATCAAACGCTTAAACGATTTGGAACAATTAGCGTTAAGCTACCCGGGCGTAGTAAAGACATACGCTATTCAGGCAGGGCGCGAATTACGCGTAATTGTAGGAGCCGATAAGATAGACGATAAAGATACCGAAAACCTGTCTAATGAAATTGCAAAGAAGATTCAGGATGAGATGACTTATCCGGGGCAGGTTAAGATTACGGTTATTCGTGAAACCCGCGCCGTAAGCTACGCTAAGTAGGAAAAACGAATCGTCCGGGTATAAAAAAAGGAATATCTCCCTGTTGGGATATTCCTTTTTTTCACACCTGTATCATAGGGCTTACATGGCGAGTATTTTATCAAACCGTTTGCTTAAGTCTTTCAGGTCGGCTAATGTTTGGGAATTGTCCTGTTCGGTTGTAAGCCATTCGCCGTTATAGCTTTTACGGGCTTCATCCATCACGCTTTTCCAGTCTACATCGCCTTCGGTTAGTTTTACATTGAACCCGGCCCAACGGCCTTGTTTGTCGGCTTCCTGTTTGCTGAATTCTTTGATGTGGATTCGTCCGATACGTTTTCCCAATATACGGATCCATTGTTCCGGCCAGCCGTAGACAAGGATATTACCGCAATCGAAGTAGAAGCGTACATAATCGCTGTTAAACTGGTCTACATAATTACAGGCTTCCATCGGGCTTAACAGGAAATTATTCCATACGTTTTCTATACATATCTTTACGTTCAGCTTTTCGGCGACAGGCAATAGTTGCCTGATGCTTTCGACAGAACGGTTCCAGCATTCATCATAACGAACCGTTTCATTAACGACTCCGGGGACGAGGAGAACTGCGTCGGTTCCGTATGCTTTTGCATCTTCCAATGCAACAATCATTCCGTCGATACCTTTCCGGCGGACAGAAGCGTCGGGGTGCGAAAGAGGATTTTCCCAATGTGTGGAACAGCACACGCTGGAAGCGATTAATCCGGTTGACTTCATGGCGGCCGATACTTCGTTTCTGTCCATATGGCTGTTCGGTTCGATACCGTTGTATCCGGCTTCTTTGATGGCTTTACATTTATCAAGTACCGAGCCCTCTAACCCGACCGTTCCCCACATGACAGATTTCTTGAAGCGGGTAGCTGCCGGAAATGGGGGAGAGGCGACGGGAGCGTTTCCGGCAAACAGATTCTCCCCTGCGGAAGAGAATGCAAGCGCCCCGGTAGCTAATAATGTGTTTTTAATAAAATTGCGTCGCTCCATGGTATGTAAGATTAAGCGTTAGGAGGCGTTCCGGCCACAGGAATAATTTCTTTGATTTCGGCGACAGGCCCGAACTGATACGTTTCCGGCCCGAGTTTCATATCAGACGCCAGCATCTGGTCCCAGGTGACGAATTTACCTGTGTAGGCGGATTCGCGCCCCATAATAGCCATAAGGGTAGATTGAACATGCAGCTCCGTATCATTTACAGGCGTATTTGTACGAATGGCTGTCACCAGACGGATCAGTTCCTGCACATAAGGATCGGGAACGGCCATTGACTGGTCTGCGTCTTCCGGTTTGGGATACGGGTATTGCCAGGCAATGGAACCGTCGAGATGGTATATTGTATCGAAACAGTTCGTATACCCTTTCGTGCCGTAAACCAAAACGGAATGATTATAATCGCATCCGTCTATCTGGCGGGATGTACAATGTGCCCGACGCCCATCGTCATAAATATATTCTATACTGAAAAAGTCGTACATATCCCCCGTCACCCGGCGTTGCCTGCCTCCTGTCGCTTCGGCTCTGACGGGTTTTTTATTGCCCAGGAACCACGACATCATATCTATTTCGTGTATAAACTGTTCCACAACGAGGTCTCCCGACGTCCAGCAGAAGTTTACCCAGTTGCGCAACATATATTCCATATCGCTCCATTCGGGGCGGCGTTGCACATGCCATAATGCGCCTCCCAAACGGGTTACATGAGCCGAAACGATCTCGCCGATAGCGCCCCCTGCTACCCGGCGATAGGTTTCGATGCAATCTTTTTGCGAACGGCGGATTGTTCCGCTGATAACCGACAGGCCTTTCTGCCCGGCTCTTTTGCCAAGTACCATCATTTGCTTCGCTCCCACGGGGTCTACGGCGCATGGTTTTTCAATAAAGCAATGCTTGTCTTTATTTATGGCATATTCAAAATGTAAGGGGCGGAATACCGGCGGCGTGCATAGAAGCACAACGTCGACTCCTGAATCTATCACTTTCTGATAGGCGTCGAAACCAAGGAAACAGTTTTCGTCGGCAATGTGTTGTCCTTTTTCTTTTAACGTATTCCTGCAGGCGTCTAACTTATCTTTAAAAACGTCGCCTATTGCCGTAATCTGCAAGCCGCCGCCCGCGTCGATAAAATTAACGGCCGCTCCGGTTCCACGCCCGCCGCAACCTACAAGGCCGGCTTTTAACGGTTTGCCTTCCGGGGATGTTTTAAGGATTTCGGGGACTTCTACGTCTTTCCATTTTTCATCCTTTTGAGCAACGCCGGAACAGCCGCTCAGCAATGCAGGCACAGACATGGCGCCGATAGCTCCGGCGGCTGAGCTTTTGAAAAAATTACGCCGGCTGAATTTTAAATTTTTATTCATTATGCTTTATATTAAGTGTGTTTCTTTCAGGTTGCCGCAAATATATAAATAAAATGTAATATGTTTGTGGTATGGGAAAACGATTCTTTATTTATCTGATACTGTTTATCTCTTTTCTTTTCTCATGCAATACGTATACGGAGGATGCGGAATGGCCGGAAATTACGAAAGAGATGAAACCCTGGACGCGCTGGTGGTGGATGGGAAGCGCGGTTGACAGGGATAATCTTACCTGCCAGATGGAAGCGTTTGCTAAAGCCGGAATTGGCGGAGTAGAGATTACGCCGGTTTACGGAGTAAAGGGCGAAGAAGACAGGTCGATTGATTTCCTTTCGCCGGAATGGATGCGGATGTTGTCATATACCCAGTCGGTAGCCGGACGATTGGGTATGGGAGTGGATATGAACATGGGAACCGGCTGGCCTTATGGCGGCCCTTCCGTTACGCTGGATGATGCGGCGACAAAAGCCGTTTTTGAAAACGGACAATTGACAATAGGCAAAACACGCCAACAGGTAAAACGGGCGGCCCCGGGAGGAAGCGGATATGTGCTCGATCACTTGAACGCCGGAGCGGTAAAGCGTTATATCGATGTGTTTGATAACGCTTTTTCCTCTTCTCAAACCAATTATCCAAACAGTTTCTTCAATGATTCGTACGAAGTGTATGGCGCAGATTGGACGCCGGAATTACTCAACGAATTTGAACGGAGAAAAGGGTATCGCTTGCAGGATTATTTTACTGAATTACTGAACGATGGCAATACGGATACATCAGCGCGTATTATTTCCGACTATCGCGAGGTAACAGGCGAGTTACTGCGGGAAAACTTTACGGAACAATGGACGGAACGGGCAAATGCGAAAGGGGTAAAAACACGGAACCAGGCGCACGGATCGCCGGCAAATCTGATTGATATATATGCCTCGGTGGATATCCCGGAATGTGAATCGTTCGGGATTACTGATTTTGACATTCCGCTACTCAGAAAAGATTCGATACGTAAAGAGAATGATGGCGACCCCACGGCCCTGAAGTTTGCCTCTTCCGCCGCGCATATTACCGGAAAGAGATATACGTCGGCGGAAACGTTTACCTGGCTGACGGAACATTTCAGAACATCCTTGTCGCAATGTAAACCGGAGATAGACCAGATGTTTGTTTCCGGCGTGAATCATGTGTATTTCCACGGGACGGCTTATTCGCCGAAAGACGCCGAATGGCCGGGATGGAAGTTTTATGCCTCGGTAGATATGTCGCCGGCGAATACGATATGGCGCGACGCCCCGGCTTTCTTCCGTTATATTACCCGTGTGCAATCTTTTCTTCAATACGGAATGCCCGATAACGACTTTCTGCTTTATCTTCCGATGTATGATATATGGCATGAGCAGCGGGGCGGTTATTTCCAAACATTCCCTGTTCATGGGATGCGCGAGAAACTGCCGGATTTCTACGCAACGGTTTCCCATATTAAAGAGAATGGCTATGATGTGGATTATATATCAGACCGCTACATACAAACAGCCGGTACGGAACACGGCCTGATTAAGACGCCGGGTGGAACGACATACAAAGCGCTGATAATACCCGCTGTAAAGTTAATGCCTCTTCAGACGTTGGAAAAGATAATGGCATTGGCGAAAGAAGGGGCGAAAATTATCTTTACAGGGCAATACCCTTCGGATGTGCCGGGTTTTTCTCTGTTAGCAGGACGGCGGGATAGCCTTGCCAACCTGTTGGCTCAGTTGCCGAAAGAAGATAATTTCGGGGAAACGGGCATTCGCCGGTTTGGGAAAGGAACTATTTTAACAGGAAGCGATTATAAAGAACTGTTCGATAGTTGCCGGGTAGAACCGGAGCCATTTAAAACTCATTTTGGAGGAGAATACATTCGCCGTGCACATAGGGATGGATACCACTATTTCTTTACCATGTTGCAAAATAAGGAGGTGGATGGCTGGACGCCGCTTGCCGTAGAGGCTGCCGGCGCTATGCTTTTTGACCCTGTGACAGGTAAGTCCGGTAAAGCGCAAATCAGGAAAGGAGTAAGGCAGACGGAAGTTTACCTGCAATTGAAACCGGGAGAATCAATTATATTAAAGACATTTAACCACAAACATACAGATGCGCCGGAATGGGCGTATTATAAAGAAAGCGGAGAAAAATTTGCCTTAGCGGATAATTGGAAAATGAGTTTTATAGAAAGCGACCCGGCTATAAAGGGTAATTTCCGTTTGCCGGCATTAGGCTCATGGACCGGTTTGGCTGATGATTCATTAGCCGTGAACAGGGGGACAGCCCGTTACCAAACGTCTTTCCTGTTGAACAGAAAAAATAAAGAACAGGAATATCGTTTATGTCTTGGCGACGTGCGTGAGAGCGCCCGCGTATATGTAAATGGCACATGGGTTGGCGCCTTATTTTCAGTCCCTTTCCATGTAAATATCGGCGCTTACTTAAAAGAAGGAGAAAACCGGATAGAAATAGAAGTTACCAACCTCCCTGCCAACCGTATCGCCGATTACGACAAGCGAGACGTCCATTGGCGCAAATTCCACGATATTAATTTCGTAAACATCGCCTACAACAATACACGATTTGATACATGGACGCCCATGCCTTCCGGTTTATTAGGCCCGGTAGTAATTAAAGTAGTCAAAGCAGTCAGGTAGGTAGCGATCGGCAAACAAAGACAAACAAAAGCAAACAAATTGTAAGCATTTAAAAGAGATAAGTACACTTATCCACACAAGACGTGTTAAAAAATTACTAATTGCATATGTACTTGTGTCAATTTGATACTTATTAGCGTGTTTTTTGTTTTATGATAATTTATATGAAATTCGATGTATTTTGTGTTGATTTGATTTTTTTTCAAAAAAAAATTACAATAACTTATCTGTTTATATTAATTGTATTAAAATTATTATTAATATTGCATAAATTATTTTGTTCGTTATATTGTCAATAGATGTTAAGTTAGATGAGTTTTTTTAGAATGCCTGATAATATACTCTTCTGATTCTTTATTTGGGGGGAATGATGGATAAAGGATTTGTAAAATAAATATAGATACGTGAATACTACGACGATGTGTGTTAATTAATTTCAAAAGGAATGTTTATGAAAAAAAGATTGACTTATTTTTTATTATGCTTAATCACAAGCATGGGGTTCGTAATGGCTCAGACAACGAGAATAACCGGTACGGTTATTTCCGCTGAAGATAATGAGCCTGTCATTGGAGCCTCCTTAGTTGTTAAAGGAACAACGACAGGAACTGTAACTGATTTTGATGGTACGTTTACTTTAAATGTGCCGGCAAGCGCCAGGACATTGCAGGTTTCTTACATAGGTATGGAGCCGCAGGAAGTAGCCATTACGCCGACAATGAATATTGTCATGCGTGCCGACGCCAAAACATTAGACGAAGTGGTTGTTACGGCTATGGGGCTTACGCGCGAAAAGAAATCGCTCGGGTATGCCGTGCAGGAGCTAAAATCTGGCGAACTTACCCAGGCCGGGCAGTTGTCGCTGACAGGTTCATTGACCGGTAAGGTGGCCGGCGTGCAGGTAAACCAGTTTGGCGGTACTGTTGGCGCATCATCCCGTATCACTATTCGAGGTAATTCTTCTTTTGCCGCTGATCAACAGCCTTTGTTTGTTGTTGACGGAGTATACCTATTTCAAATGATACGCAACGCACGGGAGACAATTACTACAGTGGGGTAGACTTTGGTTCAGGTATTAATGACATCAATCCCGAAGACATTGAGTCTTTAACCGTATTGAAAGGAGGTTCTGCCGCTTTGTATGGAATGCGTGCCGGACGCGGTGTAATTCTGATCACCACAAAAAAAGGGAAAGATGCAAAAGGTGTAACGATTTCTTATGATGGAAATATTACGCTCAGCAATATAACCAATATCCCCAAGATGCAGAATTTATACGGACAAGGAAATGCCGGGGATGAGATTCACTGGAAACTTTATGGAGAAGGTATGTCTTATCAGGAATATGCGGAAAAGAATGCGTTTAATTATAACGGAGTTAATACCGGATATGATGAATCATGGGGGCCTCGCTTAGATGCAGGTTTGATGATTCCGCAGTATAACAGTCCGGTGAAGGATGGCGTTTACCAAGCTACGCCATGGATTTCGAATAAGAACAATGTACGTGATTTTTTCCAGACCGGTTCGGCTATGAATCATACGCTGTCTGTTGCTTCTACTTCCGAGCGGGCTACCACGCGTGCGTCCCTGTCGTATCGTGATGAAGTAGGAACTGTTCCTAATACCGATCAGAAACACTACTCTGGCCAGTTTAATACCCTGATGACTTTAAACAAACAGCTTTCATTTGAGATGATGGCTAATTATACGCATACGCAAAGCGATAATCTTTTAGGACAGGGTTATGGCGACAACAATCCGATTAATCAATTGGTTGCATGGACAGGCCGTCAGATTGACATGAACGCGCTGAAACAAAATTGGGATCAGAAAGATTTAGCCGGTAATTATACGCATTACAACTGGATATCGTACTATCATATGAATCCTTATTTCATTGTAAATAAGAATACAAATAGTTTAGATCGCGATCGTTTGTTCGGTAAGTCTTCCATTTATTATCAACCTTTCGATTTTCTGAAAATAGAAGGGCGGCTTGGCTTTGACTATTATCAGCATAAAACCTTTGAACGTGTTTATTTCCACTGGAATAATCCCGAAGGAGAGTTCGACCAGCGCAATACTAAAAATATAGACTTGAATCTCGACCTTTTGGCTTCGTTTAACAAGACTTTCGGCGATTTCAATGTGAATGCTGTTGTCGGCGCCAATTACAGAGATGTGAATTGGGAATATAACCGTATGAAGGCAAACCAGTTGACGGTTCCCGGTATATATACTATATCCAATAAGAAAGGAGATGCCGTTACCGAGATGGACCATAGCCATGTTCGCACCAATTCGGTTTATGGGTCTGCTTCCATCGGATGGAGAAGCCAACTCTATCTGGATGTTAGCGCACGTAATGATTGGAGTTCAACGATACTCGACCCGTTTTTCTATCCCGGAGGAAGTATAAGCTGGATTCCTACCGAATCGTTCGCTTCCCTCCAGAATGATGTTTTATCTTTCCTGAAATTGCGTTTCGGCTTGGCGCAAATCGGAGCTGCCACAAGCGCTTACCGTAATCGTGCCTATTATTATGTAGAATCATCTTCGTATGATGGCGTATCCCAAATGTATCGAAGTATGACGATGCCCAATGCGCATTTACGTCCTGAAAAAATTGTAACTTGGGAACCGGGTATTGAAATAGCCTTCCTCAAAAACCGGCTGCATGCCGATGTTACATACTATGAGAAAATATCAAGCGACCAGATTATGTCGGTGCCTACTTCCAATACAATAGGTTTTACCAGTTTGTTACTTAATGCAGGTAAGATAGAAACAAAAGGTATCGAACTGCAGCTTCGCGGAGATATTCTGCAAAATAAGTCAGGATTAAATTGGACAAGCACTGTTAATTTTGCCCAATCCAAGAGTAAAATTGTTGAATTAGCTCCCGATTTTCCCGAATTGAAAGCCGTACAAGTAGGCTGGACATGGGGTATCCCGAACCAAGCCCTGTTGGGTGAAGAGTGGGGTGTATTGGTGACTACCGGATTAGACCGCGTTACACAGAAAGACATTGATGACGGAGTAGTCGGTTCAGGAGCTAAATTGAATGACGTTAAAGTTGCCAGCAGCGGTTTAGTGAGAAGCAAGTCCGGAGAAATTATAGCACATGTTACTCCTAAATTTTTAGGAGGTTGGCGAAATGATTTCAGCTACAAGAGCTTGTCTGCCGGTGTCTTTCTTGATTTAAGAATAGGCGGAGAAATCTGGTCGCAGACCATGTCTCACTCTTACGGTGCCGGTTCTTCTATTGTTACCGTTGAAAACGGAATCCGTGAACGTATGATCTTACCGGGTCGGGATATAATGACAGACGAACGTTTTGTAATGCAGGATGAAAGCGGTAAATGGGTGCCTAATACCATCGAAGTGACAGCTTATGACTGGTTTAGTCATGGAGGAAACAACCAAATGTATGTTTTTGATGGTTCTTTCCTGAAATTACGCGAAGCTTATATTTCTTATGCAATTCCATCTTCTGCTTTAGAGAAGGTCAAATTTATCAGTAAAGCCAATGTGTCGCTTATTGGTTCGAATCTATGGCTTATGTGGGTGCATAAATCAAATACGATGCATATAGATCCGGAAACCGGTGGTGTATCAAGCGATACGCGAGGTATTGGATACGAACAATCTGCTGTGCCCAATGCCCGTAATATCGGTATTAAGTTGAGTCTTACTTTTTAATAACGAGGAAATTGATTGAATTATGAAAAAAATAATGAATAGATGGGCTGTTATACTTTTGATAACCGCTTTATTGCCTGCTTGTACAGGTGATTTTGAAGAAATAAATACCGACCCCGACGCTCTGAACGAGGCGCCGCCTACCAACGTGCTTGGAAATATCCTGCGTAGAACGGCCGAACAGATGGGAGGCGATATAGACGGTTATGGGACATACGCCGGTTATATCAGCAAACTCCAGTATATGGATGATATGGGAGGCGTAGAACCTACGAATAACACGTTTGGAAACCGTTGGTATAATTGTTATTTCTGCAACGAACAACTCAGGGTTATCCTTGTAAATACGGAAGAAGTAGCCGAGGGTAACAAAAATATTCGCTGGGCATGCCGTATCTTTCAACTTTATTTGTGGTTGCTTAACATAGACCAATATGGCGATATGCCTTATTCCGAAGCCATGAGTGGCGCCGAAAAATTGGGCGGAATTTATACGCCGAAGTACGATTCGGAAAAGGAAATTTATCCAGACCTGATTGCTAAACTGAAAGCAGTAAGCGACGAAATGGCTACCGGATTTGGCAATGATGATATTGGCGAGGGAGATTTCCTCTTCCATGGTGATGTGAAAAAATGGCAACGCTTCTGTAACTCGTTACGTCTGCGTGCAGCCATTCGTTTGTCGGGTGTAGCCACGGAACTGGCAAAATCTCACATTGAAGAAATAGCCGGCAATCCCGGTAAATATCCGCTTATCGACAATAACGACGACAACGCCTATTTCTGGTGGACAGCCTCGCTTCCTTATGTTGAAAGATGGTACGACAATAGTCGTTCACGCGACGACCATACATTTTACGATACCTTTATTGATCATCTGAAAAGTTTGGAAGACCCGCGAATCCAGGCGATAGTTAAACCGGCGTCAGGGGATGGCGAATACAGAGGATATGAAAGCGGGGCCAATACAACGCCTGCCGACCGTACGCTGTATTCACGCATAGGAAGCATGTATCGCGACGACCCTACCGGATTTACTCCTTTCTATAAATCGTGCGAAACATATTATATCCTTGCAGAAGCCGCCATGCTGGGCTGGAATGTAGGAATGACGGCACAGGAAGCTTATGAAAAAGCTGTACGCTTATCAATGGAAGACAACGGACTCACAACGGAAGAAGCAGATGCCTATCTGGCAGGCAAAGGAAAGTGGAACAATACCAAAGAACGTATCTGGTGGGATCAATGGGTAGCCTTGTTTAAAGAAAATTGGGAAGGTTGGTCTCTGTATCGCCGTACAGGGATACCTACGTCTGATGTAAACTATGTTTCTCGCCTCTCCAGATGGGGGAGAGACGCTCATAACAGCCAGCCATTTCGTATACAATACCCTGAAAATGAAAGATTATATAACCCTGATAATTATAAGATAGCAAATCAAGACATTGTTGATTACGTATGGGGCCGGCAACTATGGTGGGATACCCGTACGGGCGTAAACTAACAGTACACTAATTTGTACAACTATAGATATACCAAACCTGTACAGAAATGAAAGGATTGCTCGCGAGGGCAATCCTTTTCTCCGATTATATTCATTCTCAAACCGGCATTTTCCTGCGAAAAAAGCGCAGTATACATAAAAACCGCGACTTATAAGTACGTCCAATAAGAAAACAAACGTTTTATAGAGGAAAAATATCAGCGCTCCTTGAATAATTGCTTAACTACTTCTATATCTCCGTCATTGGGGGCCGGTTCTAATCCTAATAGCTTGGCTATGATGAGGTATAGGTTTACGTTGGGCATAACGGGGAGTTCTACATTTTTCTTGAATGCGGGGCCTGCGGCGTAAAATATGGCTTCCATTTCGGGGGCAAGATTATCATATCCGTGGGCTGCTGCCAGGCGGGGGCTTGATTGCGGTCGGGATGCAACCCTGTGGCCATTGTATAATGGTTGGGGAATGTTACGCTGGGAAAAGACGGGCGAAAAGCCGCTTTTACGCCTACCCTTGCTAACGAATCCAATGTAGGCGTGCGGGCTTTCGCCGTATAATCGGAGTTAACCTTTCTTATCCCGCAGCTTGCCGGCAATGTCCTGGTGATGCCGGGCCAATTCATTTTCGCCGAGGTAGCGGTATGCTTCGGCTAAATACTCATGAGTGGAAGCATGTTCCGGTTTTATAGTCGTTGCTTTTTCCAAATCGGCCACAGCTTCCTCATAATATTTAAGCAGGATATGGCATTTACCGCGGTTGTAGCGTGCTTTAAAAGAAACAGGGCTCAACCTGACAGCTTCGTTTAAACAAGTTTGCGCCGCATAAGCCTCTTTTAAATCCAGCAAAGTTACCCCTTTTCTTATCCAGGCGTCTGTAAAATCGGGGCATAGCTTCAGGGCTTTATCAAAATTACGTATGGCGGCGTTATGGTCTTTTGCTTTTGTTATACATTCGTTGCCCATAAGGTAATATTCCCGGGCATATTCCTTTTGAATCTCTTTTTGTTGATAAAGTTCGTCGTGCAGTTTCTTTATCTGTTGCTGTAGCGTATTGATGCGTTGTAGTTTGAAACGTATCAATCGTTGCGCCAATGGGTCTTCCAGGCTATTCCGTTTTCCTGTGGCGGCGGCGAAATTTTCCACGGCTCCTTTTATGTCCCCTCTGTCGAAGGCATGGATAGATTGTGCGTATAACAGTTCGGCTTCACTGTCCCGTAAAGCTGTCTCTATTAGCCTTTGATCGTTAAATTCCCGGCTGAAAGTAACAATTTCTTTCCTCACAAAAATATCCCGCGTACTTATTTTGCTTTTCAATACCAATCCCTCTAAGGCGGTACACCGGCTTAATGCCACATAGGTTTGCCCGCCGGCAAAAACGCCTCCCGTTAAATCCACCACTACACGGCTGAACGTTAATCCCTGGCTTTTATGAACCGTAATCGCCCAGGCCAGGCGAATCGGTAGTTGTTGGAAGCTGCCGATAACCTCTTCCTCTATCCGTTTTTCTTTCTCGTTGTACGTATATTTATAATTCCGCCAGGAAGCTGGTTCTATCAGATATTCTTTTCCGTTTTCCAGCAGGGCGAATACGTGGCCGTCTTCGTCAATTCCGGATATGATACCGATAGTTCCGTTTACCCAGCGGCGCTCCGTGTCATTATCAATAAAAATAACCTGCGCCTGTTCTTTAATAGACAGATGCAACTGGGTAGGCAAAGATGATTCGGGAAAGTCTCCTTCGATAAGGCCTTCGCAGATATACTCTTCGCCGGGCAGTTCTGCCAGTTTCTTTTCGTTGATGTAATCTACCTGGTCGCGCCGGGTGGCCAACGTGATATACATATCCTCGTTTTTAGGCGAAAAGGAAGGAAAATAACGGGCATTCAATATATCAAGCTCCTGCTTGCCGGCGGTATTACTCCGTATCCTGTCTAATATATTGATAAATACCGGGTCGGTCTGGCGATACGTCTTTTGCAATTCTATCGAAACCAGGTTGATCTCTTTGAATACGCGGGCGGAAAAGAAAAACGGGCTGGCATAAAAAAGGCTGAGTATTTCTTTTTGATCGGAAGGGAGAACCGGTTCCAGTTGAAATATATCCCCTACAAAAAGGAGTTGTTTTCCTCCGAAAGGCAAACGCATATTGCCGGAAAATACCCGTAAGATACGGTCGATGCTATCAATGGTATCCGCCCGCACCATGGATATTTCGTCGATAATAATCAATTCGACTTCCGAAAGAAGTTTGCGATGCGTCTTCCTGTATTTGAAGAAATCAAAAATCCGGCTGTCTTTCAAACTTAAATCCGGGTCGTCGGGCAACATAGGGCGAAACGGAAGTTTAAAAAAGGAATGTAGCGTAACGCCTTCGGCATTGATAGCGGCAATACCGGTAGGAGCCAGCGCTATATGTTTCTTCTTTGTATGTTTGCAGATATATTTTAGAAAGGTGGATTTGCCGGTTCCGGCTTTGCCTGTAAGAAATACCGATTGGCGCGTATATGTAATTAGTTGCAGAGCATCCTGAAACTCTTTATTATCCGTGTCAAGCTGAAACTCCAAGGGAAAGTTTACTTAGGGATTTTCATATATCCAGGCGTCCGCATATTTAGGGTTTTTACGAAGCTTAGCCATATAAGCGTTTGCTTTCTCCCGGCTGTAGAATTTATTTGCATAAATACGGATTTTACTTCCACCCGTTAATTTATTGGCTCTTTTGAATACCGACCGGTCCATGGCGGCAAGGTAGTCATTGGCCTGCTTGGTTGTATTTACGCTGCTTACAATTACATAATACTGCGGCGCATCGGTTGACGCTTGCATGCTGCCCGTAACAGGTTTTGAAGCGACCCGGGGTGAGGCGGAAACCATTTCGACAGGAATAAAACTGGCGGTATAGGCTTGGGTATCTATATCTTTTACGGGAGTAGATATGATCAGGAACAACAGAATAGCTGCCGCCACAGATGCAATTCCACGAAGCAGTTTCCGGTTGACGGGAATATAAAATATATCCTTTCGCGCTTTTTCCCCGGCCGCAAGGAGCGCCTCTTCTTCTTCGCGCTGTAAGGCGTATAATGTTCTCAACCGGAAAGAGGCCAGCCCATACGATTCCGTACTGAACGGATTCGTATCATTCGGCCGGAAAAGAATCTCTCCTTCCCTCCCGTTACGGAATGTACCGATAGCGCCTAACGAAACATTCATTCCTTTAGACAGGATTTCCGTTATTTCGTTTATATCATCCTTGAGCATACGGTAAGCATGCCGGTAATCCACGCCATACTTTGTTATATAAGATTCTACCAGCAAACCGTCATTATGCCGGATCGTCGTATTAAATGTAATTTCCTTATACGTAGGGTGAAATGAATGATCATCCACACGATACGAAGCGGAAACCGTTTGTAATACAAAGCCTCCAAGCTGCGGTACAGTTACAAAATCCTGTACCATCAGTAATCTTTCAAGATGCGGTACTATCCTTAACATAGGGCAAATATAAAATTAAATATTAGAATAACAATATTATAAGATATTTTTTTTCAGAAAATACTTTATACTTGCACGCCTGACAGGTAGAAGAAAACACTACCGGCGCGGAGAAAGGGAATGTACGTTGACGGTAAGGGCTGAAGACGAAAGCAAAACAACCCGCGTAGTTCAAAGCAATTGATTTATTTCTACTTTAACACATTAATTCTTTCTCATCAAAAGCGTAAAGCCCCATCCCCCTTATTCAGGCCCATGTCATTAACCCGTTACACAGGCTTGTTTGACGACGTCTTTCAGCCTTCATCCGGTTTATAGATACCTGCGTATGAACAGCTATGGCTGAAAGAAGACCTTTCAGCCCCGTTTCAGCAAAAAAATCGGGCCGGCAAAAAGGGAAAAAAGTCATTATGATGCCTTCAGTAAACCGGTATAATGGTTTGGTAAAGCGTATATAATGGTTTGTCAAAGCGTATATAACGGTTTGCCAAAGACGTCATAACGGTTTTTTGGCGTCAATCCCTCTCCTACGGTTTTTAAAGGCTGTAAGGAAGCTGAAAGATCTTCTTTCGTCTTCTTTCAGGATTTCATTCTGTAAACCAACTAGTTGTAACAAAGCTGGAAGCTGAAAGGAAAGATGAAAAAGTATCGTTTAGCAGGGGAATTTTCCTGTTGAAAAAGTAATTCCCGGGCGGATATCAGGTTTATCTTCTTTTTTCGCACGTTTTTTAATCTGTTAAAGTAGAATTATAAACGTATCACTTTTTAGTGAAACCGGTAAGAACGATCTTCTGGCGTATTTCACCGGCCGGATGCTCCGAACGGGTAAGTATATCGAAAATATATGTATCTCCGTAATTACTTATAACCTTTTCCATTTCTTTTTCGCCTGAAAGGAGATAACCCGTATCAGGCATGTCCGCTTCAAAGTTATGGAAGATGTTTTTCATATAAAAATTCAGCCCGTACAGGTTGAGGTACTGTTTCAGGTTGTTCATCACATACGTATTGCCTTTATTTAACGGATATTCTTTCAATATCCGTTCGGCAAACGGGCGTGAAGAACTACCTTCCCTGATACCCCGCATAACAATGCCGTCGATTACCGAATTAATAGAAAATACCAGAAAGATAGTAGCATAAAGCATTTTGATATTTATTTTCCTCCGCATTTGATAAAACACGGTAAGCAACGCTACCAGGACAACCGACAGGATAGCTATTGTAAGCCAGTAAGGCGAATCAAAAGAAGATACCACAATCCGTACCGTATCCAACGTAGACGCTCTGTCCGTATAACGGCCTGCAATGGCAACCGGGTCTGCCACCCCCGCCATCGTGAGGACGACAACAAGTAATACGGCTGTTATTATCAAGGCTAAAAAGCCGGCAAACAGACGGGTTACCAACGTCCGGTATTCGGTTATATAAATGGTATACTGCGCCAGGAATACGGCTATGAACGGATAAGCAGGCATCAGGTATACGCTTCGTTTGCTGGAGGGTATGGAGTAGAAAAAGAGGATACACACCAAAGCCGTCAGACTGAAAAGCTTAATCTTTTCCATCGAACGGATACTTGTCCAGGAATCTTTCAGTACCTGTACGAATGGCTTTTCAGGCCAACGGAACTTCAGGCCGAACAGAGAAAAGAAAAAGAAGATCGTCCACGGAATAAAGCCGGCAAATAATGTAACGAAGTTATACCATACGCCATTCTCATGCCCTAAGTCATACGCAATAGCAGGATTACTCAGATGGAAGAAACGGCCGAAATTCTCTGCCAATACGACGTCAAGGAATGCGTCTCCCCCCTGTTTCCAGGCGGCGACATACCATATCAGCGGCAGGAAGCAAGAGGATACGCCAATATAAAGCAAGGCTTTAAGAATGGCAGGCAGCCTGTGTTTTCCCAGTATCAGCAGATATACGCCGAAAACAAATAAAGGCAGAATAATACCTGCCGGCCCTTTAGTAAGCGCCGCACAGCCCAGCAGAAAGGGAATAACTACCGGCAGTCCTTTTAATTGCAGCCGGTTTTCCCATCGGTACAACATGTAAAGCCCCAACGCCATAAACATGGTAAACAACATATCTACCCGGGTAGTCATCCCGGCCCTGTGTATTTCAAAACAGGTGAGCAGCAACAGGGTGGCAATGAACGCTTCCTGAAACTTCATCCGTTCGCCAAAGAAAAACAACGTGAACCCCAACAGGGTAATAAAGGCTAACGCCGACGGCAGGCGGGCCGTAAACTCGGATACATATCCCTGCGGAAGGGAAAAGGCAGCCATCAGCCAATGCGCCATAGGAGGTTTATAGGCAAACTCGTTGGCGTATACGTTAGGCAAAACCCAATTGCCCGATTCAAGCATTGAAACAGCAACAGCCGCTTCACGAGGTTCGCCCTTGGTGGAAAAATCACCCACCCCAATCCAGGGTAAAACAGAAAGAGCGCAGATAATAACCACCATAGTGACAGGTTTCTGCAAATATAAATATTGAAGTGACGGAGTACGCATAGCATCTATAATATTTACATCCCTAACGATTCTTTAATGGCCGTACGGATAATGGCTGTATCCGTCCCGCCTTCTTTTAAAATCGAAAGAACCAGATTCAAATAACTTTCTTTATTGCTGATACCGCATATCTTACACAAATGGCTTTGCGGCAACATTCCTTTTTGATTGTAAACCAGCAGTATTTTTTCGTAATTCTTTGTTTCGGCATACTGGATAAACTTATCTTTTATACCGTTATATATATCGTGCACATGAATGGTTTCACGCAAACCATCTATGTGCTCGGCCAATTCTTCGATTGTTTCGATTTTCCGGTTTACGGCCGTTTCTAATTTCTTTCGCACACGATACCGGGCATGAAGTATTACCTGGGCCTCCATATCTTTTTCAAATAATTTGATAACATTTTCCTTTACCTCGCCAAATACGAATTCGGGGTTTTTCATTAAACGCCGGGCCACTACTTTTATTATGGGTTCCAGCATCAATAGATTTTCAACCTCAGCCACATCAGGCACAAAGATACGTTGCTCGTGCAAATAGTCTATTTCACCCTGCGTGCGCCTGTCGCGGTCTACTATTCCCATCGAATCCAGCAGGTGGAAATCATTCAGTTGGCGAAACGCTTTAGTCGTTTCAATTACTTTCTGGCATCCGCCCATCGGCTTCACTAAATAATCGGGGAAAACGAGCGGATACAGGCGGTTATCAATACTGTTCGTATCGGTTCCTTCAACAAACAGGATGGGCTTACGGCTGCCCAGCAGTTCAATATACAGTTCTTCGGGGAAATTATCGTTATCCTCTATCAACACATAATCCCAGGCCGGGTTGTCGCCATCATACAAACGTATCCACAGGCATCTGCTTTCCGTTCGCGAAGCGGCAAAATGAATATCATGCGTAAGATACGCAAAGGTACAATCCGGGCGCATGGCTTCTATTTCATCCCAAAGAACATTCTTGATGGAGTCGTGCAGCAACACTTCCGGCTCTTCAATGATTAAAAGGGCATTCGGACGGGAACAAAGCACGGCCCCAATCAGGTAGAAAACAATTTTCTCGCTGTCGCTCATCCGTTCAGGCGTGTAGGCCCCGCCTTTCCGGCTTGCCGACGTTATTTCTATGAATCCCGATTTACGTACTAACCGGTTTTGGGGAAACATCTTTTCCCAGATCGTTTGTATCCGGTCTATTTTGGTGACGGGAGGCTCCAGTTCCGGCTGTGTTTTGCAAGCTTCCTTATAACTAACTGCCGCATCAAATTCTTCATTTTGCAATTGTAACAGCAGTCTTTCACAAGCAGAAAGGCGCGGCGTAAAAACACGTTTAGCTATAAACTCCTGTAACTGATTGATATCGCTTGTTTCAACCAGGGCGTCATTTTCCGTATTCAGAAACAGCGAATGCATGCCGGAGATATATTCCGCCTGTTCCCCGTAACGCCTCATCAAATCCTTGCCAAAAGAGCTTTTCCCCGCTCCATTCGCGCCAATAACCACCACCACCCTGGTATCCAAAGTAACAGAGGTATTCGTATTCAACCTTTTGGGAAGTATAAGTTCCATACAAACTAAACGACGGCTTACAATTTCTGCTGTAAAGATAAGGGATTTCTACCAATTATGAAATGATTGCGTATGAAATCAAACGTTACACACATGCTACTTTTCCGCAGGCCGTTGACCCGCGGTTATGAAAATCCGGCTTTTCAAGTCGTTTCTCCCATGAAAATCCTGTCTCCTCTTTCCTTCTCCCCGAACCGGCGAAAGGGAACTACCGCCGGCGGAACGATGACGTTTCAAAATTAAATTCAATGTCGTTTAGTTAAGCTATAACTTCTTCTTATTCATGTAATAAACTTTTTTTGTTTTATGATTTCTGGGATTAGTTCTACCGGGTCTTCATCCGGAAACAAAACTCCACACCCTTGCTCCTGAACAGATAAAAAAGGTAAACGGAAGGATAACCGCGGTCGGCAAACAATAAATCTCCCCCTTGCAACCTGTCCGTATGTTTGAACAGCAGGGATTGTTCACTCTGGCTCCAGGAGCCGATCCGGGAGTCTAATGTCAATAAATTCAACGGGTCATAAAGCAGTGATATCAAAGCCATGGATACAGGGGTAGAGCTATTGCGCCCAACCGGATGTTCCCCGAACTCTTCTTTTATACCTGGATGACTTGACTGGGCAAATGCAACCGGCTGCCGTCTACCGACACTTAACAGAGGGTGTGTCAAAAGTCCAATCGCTATCTGAAAAGTTATAGGTAACTACTCAGGTAGTATTCATGCATTGGATGTCAGCAAGACATTTCAAAGCGGTAAAAACATCCTGTCCATTTTTGATAGTGGTGTCAATAACAGAGCGAATCCTTGCAAAGCGGTC
>JAITRG010000243.1 GCA_031288515.1 Tannerellaceae bacterium | reverse complement strand
TAATGCTTTTTAACTATAGATAATTTTGGTGCGGTTGCCCTGAAGAAAGGAAAATATATACTGAATAAACTGCTCGACTTCATTCTTATAGCAGGCGGAATTATTATACTGTGGGTGATATGCGAGGTATTCTTTTGGGCATCGTTCAGCGTACCGTCTGCTTCCATGCAGCCGGCTATTTTGCCGGGCGAACGGATCATTGTATGGAAACCCTGGATGGGAGCGCGTATCTTTGATGTTTTTGCATCTTTAGCAGGTAATCAGCCGGAGATACATCGTATGCCCGGCTTTCGTACTCCCCGACATAATGATGTCTTGGTATTCAACAACCCTTATTTTAACGGATGGAATAAAATAGAGATGCATATCCGAAGGTATTATGTCAAACGCTGCATTGCTTTACCCGGCGATACTTTACGTATAGAAAACGGTTACTACCGGATACCCGGTTTTGATGGTTTGATAGGAAATCTGTCCGGTCAAAAGAAAGTCTCTGACGAGCCGGAGACGTCATTGAAAGAACGTCATGTATGGGCCGCTTATCCAAGAGACTCATTATTGAACTGGAACATTAAGAACTTCGGCCCCTTATTAATACTGGCAAAAGGGACAGAAATAGGGATGAATCGCACGAATTATTTACTTTACCGAACACTAATTGAATGGGAAAGTGGGAACATATTGCGTTTGGATACGTTGGACGGTAATTATTACTTGAATGATAGCCTGCTGTTAACCTATTGTTCCCGTCGGAATTACTATTTTATGGGTGGCGATCAGGTGGAAGATTCGCAGGATTCACGCTATTGGGGATTAGTACCTGAAGAGTATATTGCAGGTAAAGCATGGTTTGTTTGGAAGTCGGTTGACCTTGATACCAATAAATTCAGGTGGAAACGCATTTTAAAAAAAATCGAATAGTATTGTTTAAGTCAGATGGTTATTTTTACATTAACTACCCGACTCCTTTAACTCCTTCGAATAAACCGCCACATTATCACAGGCGTCTGTGAGGGTGAAAATGAGTTTGTGGGCGCCTTTTGATAAATGCGCCTTGCCGAAGTGGCAGGTTACGAGGCCTTTTTTGCCGTCTAATTCAAAAAGGACAAACCGGCCGTCTATTTCTCCCCTGTATGATTTTATGCCGCTAAGGTTGTCGGTGATACGTAATGTAATGGACTGGCCGGCTGTCCAGGCGGCAGGGTTTACGGGAGTAATGACCGGCGGAACCGTATCCTGTGCGATGGTAAAACTTCCTAACTCGCGAATATCGGCGTCTATCCAGCCATTCCGGTAGGCGCCGCCAATCCATGAAAGACGTTTGTTTTGCCGCCGCACAATTCCGTATTGCCGTTTGTTTTCAAGCGAATCTTTTTGCAGGCGTATCGACAATTGAGCCTGTTTATGCAGAGCGATCGGGCGGTCGTGTAATACATGTATGGGCGCCGGCGCCGTGCTGTCTTCTTTCACCGAATAATGGAAATAGACGTCGTCGTATAAATTACCGGCAGGAATCGTCAGGCGGACGCCCTTCGCTCCGAACCTGTTTTCGCTTTTCCAATGAAAATATTCCCTGCCGTCCGTTTGCGGGGCAGGGATGGCTTGTTCTTTACCGTCTATCCAAACCGAAAGTTGCGTTTTATTGCCGAATACATCTTCCAGTTGATACGTCAAATGCCAGGTTCGTTCTTCGTTTATGGAGATAATCCCTCTGTTAGCGCTCTCAATAAAACGGAGTTTATTGCCCGGTTCCACAAAATTCTTCATGTAAAAGGAACGCCTTTCTATCCATTCTTCATAATCTGTGAAGCTATTCAGGTATCGGGTTTCATCATACGAAAAGCGGTTTATATCGCTTTTAAATACAAGTTGGCCGTCTGCCTCTAACGTTATTTTCCTTACGCCATAAATATTGCCTGTTCCGTCCATGTAGTCGTAACTCTTTATGGCAAATGCGATATCGCCCCATACTTCTATTTTCCCTGCCACGGTTTGCCGCCCGTTTTGGGCTGTTATCAATTTCAATTCCTTTTTGTTTCCGCTTCCGTTTATTATCCCCCTTCCTTCTATCGGGTAGGCCATAATACCTAAGATTTTAGGCGCTCTTTTGTCTGTTATCTGTTCTTTGTAATAATCAAGCGGGTCTATCGCTTCGTCGGATTCGGTATCGCGAACTTCAAAATGCAGATGAGGCCCTCCCGAACTGCCCGTATTACCGCTTAAAGCAATGATATCTCCTTCTTTTACGGGAAAACGGTCTGTTTCAGGGATAAGGTCTACGGAAAAGCTCTCCTGTTCGTATTGATTGTTTTTTACATAGGCAGCGATTGTATCGGTAAATGCCATCAAATGGCCATACACGGTAGTCGTTCCGTCGGGATGGTCGATATATAAGGCATTCCCATATCCCCATGGGCTAACGGAGATACGCGATACAAACCCGTCTTTTACAGCATAAACCGTTTTCCCTTCCACGCCCTGCGTTTTGAAATCGATGCCTGCATGAAAATGATTACTCCGCAATTCGCCGAAGTTACCGCTTAACAAAACAGGGAAATTGAACGGGTTACGCAGTTGCCGGCTTTGGATAGCGACGCTTAATCCACCCGTTAACAAGCAAGTAATGATAGTAATAAGATAATGACGCATAGAGTTCCTGTTTCTTTTTCTAAGGCAAAGATAACAAGAAATCCGCCAAAACAGGCAAATGGTCGCTATATCCCGCCTCATATTTATATCCGTAATACGTGCGGCGAGGCCGGATTCCCCGCCACGTTTTATCTTTGGTAAGCAAAAAGGAAGGCGAAAAGTTTCGCGTACTTCCGGGGATAAGTTTCATTCCTGCTTTGGCTGATAACATGGAACGGTGAATGATCATCTGGTCTAACTGGCTCCATTCGCCCTGGTATTTATGACTGCCTTTCATCTCTGCGAACAGGTTTTGCAAGTTATTTTCAGCGATAAGTTTCATACAACGGCTACCGGGCGAGTCATTGAAATCGCCCATTGCTATAATCAACGGGCAGGAACGAATCCGTATCAGCGAATCACAGAGTTTGCGTAATGCCATCGCCGCATCCATACGGCGCGTTTCGCTCTCTTTTTCGCCTCCGTATCTGGATGGGAAATGGCAGATAATTACGTCGAGGGTATCTCCTGAGAGAACTTCCCCTGATACATGCAGTATATCGCGTGCCATACGCGTATTTTTTCCACGATGACTAACCGGTATGGAATGATGGTTCAGGTAACGGAATTTATCCCTTTGATAAAGCAGGGCTACATTAATACCGCGCCTGTCCGAACTATTCGATATACAGTATCGATACTGCCGGGTATGCAGAGGCGTTTTCCGAAGGAGATGGGAAACAACCGTATCGTTCTCTACTTCACACAGGCCAACGAGGGCGGGGGTATCCCATTCGCCCGCCGCGGCGATTACTTTGGCTATCTGCTGGAGCTTATGGTAATAACGTTTAGTATTCCATCGCCTGCCGCCCGACGGAAGAAACTCCTGATCGTCCGTTGCCGGATTGTCTTCCGTATCGAAAAGATTCTCTACATTATAACTCATTACGCGGAATAAAACCTGGCCGTTCATATCCGGCAAGAAAAAGAAAAAGAGAGTCAGGATGGTTAAGGCCTTTCGCATAGGGGTTCTTATTCTTCCTTTTCCGGTTCGGCCACGTATTCGCAGGCTCCAATGTCAGGCCCGTCTTCGCTTGTCAGGCGATTAACGCCAAAGCGGTCGAACGGATATTTCTCAGCAACGAGGCGGTCTGCCCTGCCGACAACGGGCTGTTCCTTTTCCGGTTTATCGTCCTTGTCTTTATTTATCCCGGGGCGGAAATCATAGAAGTAATGGTTGGCTTCATCGCCGGTGGATTTATATTGGGGAAAATAGTCTTTCGTGATAAATTGAACGCCGGTAAAGCCCGCATTTGCTGTCTTTTTGGTTTTAACGGCGCAATGGTTAAAGAGGAAATTAAATTCATCCTCTTTTTTATCGATGAGGATTTCCCCTTTTAGCTCTTCAGTCCCTTCGGGATAGTTTCCGTCGATGATACAATTATCAAACGCAGCTTTCTTTAAAGCTACATTTTTTGTTGCAGTTTCATTATCGGGGTCAATGATATAGTTTGTAAGGGTAAGCGCCGGTTGCTGCGTACTCCTTCCCCTGCCGAGCTTGTATTGATTGACGAGCGTACAATGAACGAAGTGATATTCGCCTCCCCGTAAAGAAACCAATCCTTTTTGCGCATTGCTGAACTCCGTATTGGAAGCCTCTATCTGACAATTGACGGCGTGGAAAATATTCCCGGAAGAATTAGTGATTTGAGAATTGGCGATGGTAAGTTTAAGGCGTTCGGGAGTCGATTCTTCGCAAACGATTCCCTCGACGCTGTTTTTAACAATAACATAATCCATCACATTGCCGAAACTCTCCGCTTTAAAATAGAGCCCGCCCCATAATCCGGATATACGATCATAAGGGGTATCCGTTACGATATTGTCGAGCCTGTCTCCTCTGAACGTAACCGGTTCTTCCAGGGCGCCGGCTATATTTACAGTTCCGCATATGATCCATTTGGCTTTATCATGCATATAGAAGGAAGCCCCTTTTTCAATGGACACGGTAACATTTCCGGCAACCGTTATACTGTCATATATAAGGTAAGGGCGTTTGGCCGGGAGGATTGTATCTTTATCGAAGGTGAATCCCCCTTTGATAAGGTTGGCGTCTTGCCCGCAGGCTTGCAATAATACGGTTTGTTTTACTCCGTTTGTGATAAACTCTACATGATCTTCAATTAATAACGGCTCGTCGCTCCCGGTTGGGTCTACGGTTACTTCTATGAAGACATACATACTGTCTTTGCCAAGGATACGAATGTCGGAAAATGTTTCGCCGCTGCGCCCGTCTACATTTATACGGAAATTCGTTTTTTCCGCATTTGCCAGCCGGACAGATTCAATGTTAAGCGGCTCTTTGTTTGTATTATAAACCATAAACGGAAGGGTTGCCGAACCAATCGCAGTAAATACGGTATCGAACGTAAGCGTATCTACCGAAAAGCTAAGCCGCAGGTTCGGGTTGGCAGAATAATCATCTTTCAAATCGTTGCAGGCCGAAAAACATCCGGACAGCACAATGATACTTGCAAATATAAAGACAGTCGTTTTGTTCATTTCTACTGATGCTGATAAAAAAGAGGAAAAACCGGTTTTATCCAGGTTCATCCTCTTTATAACGAAGACAGTAATCTTTTATTTTGCCGGAATATTCTTTAACAGATCAAGCAGGTGTTCCCACCATAACCCCACGGTATGAATCTGTATCCGTTCGTCAGGCGAATGAACATCGCGCAAGGTAGGGCCAAAAGAGATCATATCCAGGTAAGGATATTTTTCAAGAAACAGCCCGCATTCAAGCCCGGCATGGATAGCCATCACTTTCGGTTCTTTGTTGAACAGCCTTTTATAACTATCCGCCGCCGCTTTTAATATGGCAGAGTCCGGGTTTGGCGCCCACCCCGGATAGCCATCGCCTTGCGTAACTTCGGCATTCGCCAGCAAGAATACGGAAGATACCTGGTTCGCTATCGCTTCTTTGCTCGACTCAATAGAACTGCGCTGGCTTGTGCCGATCACGATTTTGTCGTCATCTTTCATTTTAATCGAAGCCAGATTGGTTGATGTTTCCACCAGTCCCTCAATGTCGTGGCTCATGGCGATTACTCCGTGCGGGCAGGCATGAACGGCATAGATAAGTTTCTCTACAATTGCAGGGGCGATACATTTCTCCGGTTTATCCGCCGATTGCATGGTTATCCGAACATCCGGGTCGGCATGTTTCAATTCGTTCTCCACATCTGCAATAAAATGGTTGAGCATGGCGCAGACTTCTTCTTTGTCGTCCGGCTTCAAGCCGATAACGGCGTTTGCTTCCCTGGCAATGGCATTACGCAGATTGCCTCCGTCGATAGAGCAGAGGGTAAGATCAAAATTCTTTTGCAGGATATAGAGAAAACGGATTAACAGCTTATTGGCATTACCCAATCCTTTATGGACGTCGCCTCCCGAATGTCCTCCTTTAAGCCCTTTTACATCGATGCGGAAATACTGTAAACCGGCGGGCGCGGGGATTTGTTCGTAATATAAGACGCCTTGCGTATCTTTTCCTCCGGCGCAACCAATGAATAATTCGCCTTCGTCTTCGCTGTCAAGGTTGAGAAGTATCCGTCCGGTCATAAATCCGGGTTCCAATTCTTTGGCTCCGGTTAATCCGGTTTCTTCATCTACGGTAAAAAGACATTCGACAGGGCCGTGTTCTATATCGTTTGAGGCAAGTATAGCCAGCCCGGCTGCCATACCGACGCCATTGTCGGCGCCTAATGTCGTCCCGTCGGCGCGGAGCCAGTCTCCGTCTATCACCGTTTGGATCGCATCATTTTCAAAATCGAATACTTTATCGCTGTTCTTCTCGCATACCATATCCATATGAGACTGTAAGACAACGACAGGAAGCGTTTCGTATCCTTTCGTTGCCGGTTTCGACATAAGGATGTTTCCCGCTTTATCCTTTTTAATAGCGACGCCGTACTCTTTGGCGAATGATTCGAGGTAGCGGATTATTTCCCCTTCTTTCTTTGATGGCCGCGGTACTTGCGTAATCCGATGGAAGAATCTCCATACGATTTCGGGCGTTAAATTTGTAATGTCCATATTGTTTATCGTTTTAATAGAAGTTCGCACTTTACGTTAATAAACAGGCAATATATAAAGCCGGCATTTAAAAAAGTAGAATATTATACCGAAAAGGTATTATATAATCAGTTAAACTCTTATATTTGCGTCCACAAATATAAAAGAAAATGCTTACAACGTTATTGTCGACTATCATAATTATTCTTGCTTGTGTTGTATTACTTTCTGTAAAGGTACTGTTAAAAAAGGGGGGGACGTTTCCCAATACGCACATCGGAGGCAATAAAGCCTTGAGCAGGAAGGGGATTCACTGCGCCAAAACGCAGTATCGCGAAACATTAGCTCACAGGAATCTGGAAGAACGGTTGAAAGAAATAGAAATATAATATAATGATTTAATTTGCGCTTTATGAAGAACATTAACTACGTGATTAGCGGTGCGCTTGCAGTTGCTGTCGTTATTTTATTTGTCATGCAGTTTGCCGGGAAGAAAGAAACTAAAACAGAGAGAACTGCATTTACATCCGAAGGAGATTCCCTCGGCCTGTTGCCTGTAGCATATGTAGACATGGACTCCCTGCTTCTGAATTACAATTATTATAACGACTTGCTTGAAGTAATTATGAAGAAGCAGGAAAATTCCCGCGCTAACATTAACCAGCAAGCCAACAGGTTGCAAACGGAAATACAAGACTTTGAACGCAAGTGGAACAATAACGCATTCCTCACCACCGAGCGCGCCCAGCAGGAGCAACAGCGTTTGGTGCGGAAACAGCAGGAATTACAGGAGTTAGACAACCGCCTGGCCAGAGAATTAATGGAGGAACAGCAAAAGCTAACCGAACAGTTGCGCGACTCCCTGCTTACCCAGTTGAAAGTTTACAATAAGGACAGGAGATACCAGATTATATTCAGCAGCCGCTCAACAGACGTAATCCTGTTAGCCGACGAAGCATATAACATCACAGACGAAATCCTTTCCTACTTAAACAAGAACTATTCTCCTTCCATAAAATAAAAGAAATAGAATCTTTATCGATTGGCGGCAAACAGTAAGCAGAATAGCTGTATTACTGTTTGCCGCTGTTTTATCGTATCGGACGCATCTCAAAATACCATAAAATACCATATACGTGGTATTTCCCATGTCATTACATATACGTTCATTTGTACCGTAATATAAGACAGCAAAAATGAGATTATTTTCCGAACAATTGATTACCTCTCTCCAGGAGAACATTTACTTCAGCGTATCTTCATGCGCCGCCTCTTCCGGCTCCGGTTGCTTTTCTCTCTTCCGAATGCGAATGTGTTGCTGTTAACTGTCAGGAATACGCATATTACTTCTATATAAAAAAGCGAGCGCTTCCTTGTCCGACGACTAATGGCTTTGGAAGCGCTCCCGATAAAAAACATTTATCTAATGGCAAAGATAACTAATTTCTTTAAAGGAAGTTATATTTCTTCCTGTTCTGTCAAAAAAAGCAGTTGTATTTTTCTGGCTTTGTTAGTGTGCCCGCTGGTTGTTCATGCACAAACAACGCTGAGAGGATATGTTTTTGATGAAAAGACAAAAGAGCCGCTAACCGGGGCTACTATCGCAGAGCAGTCTACAATCAATGGGAGCATTACAGGTATTGACGGCAGGTTTAGCCTGAAAGTATCCGGCAAGTTTCCCGCTACGCTGTCTGTGCGTTTGATTGGTTATAAAGAGCAAGACGTTATTATAGAAAGTCCGGGCGATTCCGTTGGTATATACCTGGCTGAAAACAGTTACGGCCTTAATGAAGTGGTGGTTGTAGGTTATGGGACGCAGCGGCGGAAAGAGCTGACCGGGGCAGTTGCCTCCGTTTCCAGAACAACGCTGGAACAGCCTGCCGTTTCTATAAATGAACTCCTGGGAGGGAGCGTAGCCGGCCTGGTTTCTCAAAACCCGGGGCAGCCGGGGGCAGGATCGGCAATCCGTATCCGCGGAGGAAATTCGATTTACGCAAGCAACGAACCGCTGTATGTAATCGATGGCTTTATCTTTTTCAGCGAAAAAAATGCCACGCAGGCCGGAATCGGCAATATCGACGGAAGCCTGAACCCGCTGGCTGCGATTAATCCGTCGGATATAGAATCGATCGAAGTATTGAAAGACGTATCGGCTAAGGCTATCTATGGCTCGCGCGGGGCTAACGGCGTGATTCTGGTAACAACTAAAAAGGGCAGGAGAGGCGAAAACGCCATTCGCTATCAATATACGATAGGGACAGACCATTCGGCGAAAAAACTGAACCTGCTGACAGCCAAACAGTGGCTTGCCATCCAAAAAGAGTATTTCAACGATAAGCCCGGCCTGTATTATTCCCGGGAAGAACTTGCCCGGTTTGATAAGGGGACAGACTGGCAAGAGGCTGTCTTACAGTCCGGCATTTCTCAAACGCACGAACTGTCGGTTAGCGGAGGGGATGAGAAAACCCGCTACCTGATTTCCGGTAATTACGTCGATCTGAAAGGGATTATACTTAATTCGGGCTTTGAACGGTTTAGCGGGCGTTTAAATCTGGATAAAGAATTGCGCCGGCAGCTTAAGGCAGGGATTACGGCAACCGTAAGCCGAAGTACGCAGGATGCGCTTACCACTTTTGAAGGCGCCAACTATAATGATTCGCCTTATTCGCACGGCATAGCCAACTCCCTTACGTATGCCCTGTATATGCCTCCCGTATTATCCGTCGTCAATACGGATGGGAGCTATAATTATAAAAACCCGTTCGAGTACAGTTATCTGAGCTATTATGGCCAGGCGGCCAATCCTGTTTCGGATTTGAAGAACAGCATCGGACAAACGATAAGTACCTCCTTCCTGGGGAATGTCTACGCCGAGTATCGTGTGCTGGAAGGATTGAAAGCTAAAATCAGCGCCGGAGCCAATGTGGATTATATTACGCAAAACTACTTTTCCCCGCCTTACACAGCGCTGGGCCTCAATCAGGATATCCGGGGGATGGGGGCTGTGGGAAACCGGCGCACCGACGTTTTCCAGTCCGAATTTTTACTCGCTTATACGAAGCGGCTGCATCCGGCTCATTTTATCGACTTATTAGGCGGATATACGTATCAGCATACGAAAACGGATTTCTCCGTAAGTAAAGCCAATCGCCTGGAATCGTTCGACAACCTGGCTGCCGGGAAAGAACTCCCGCCCGTTTCGCGCGCTCAAAAGGCCTCGTTCAGCTCCTTTCTGGGCAGGGTAAACTATACGTTGCTGAACCGGTATAACCTGACGGCTACTTATCGCGCGGATAAATCTTCACGTTTTGCCAGGGGGCACGAATGGGGTTTCTTCCCGTCGGCAGGCCTGTCATGGAATATAAACGAAGAAGCGTTTGCCGGATTCCTTTCCGCCGCATTAAGCACGCTGAAACTTCGCCTTACCTGCGGGAAAGCGGGGAACCAGGAGATCGACTTCGACGAATACGAACAATACTTCAACACCGGACGGTATAACGGCGCGCCGGCTTATGATATGAAGAACGCAGGTAATGCAGACCTTAAATGGGAGACTACCTCCGAATATAATATCGGCCTGGACGCCGGATTCCCGGGCGCCGGATTGACGGGCGACAGATTGACGTTGACGGCAGACGTTTATTATAAGGAAACACGCGACTTACTGCTGCGGGTTCCTGCTCCTTTGGGTTCGGGTTCGAACGTGAAGCAGATCGTAAACGCAGGAAATGTAACCAATAAAGGAATTGAGTTTACGGTTACGGCCCGGCTGACAGAACGTGAAAACGCTTCATGGACCGTCTCCGCCAATATAGCCCGCAACGTCAACCGTATCGCAAGCCTCGGCAAATACGACTCCCTGACGGAAGGCGCCAGCCAGGAGCAAATCCTGCGCGTGGGCGAAGCGGCAGGTTCTTTCTACGGTTACCGTTTCCTGGGAGTGGTGCAAACCGGCGAGGATATTGCCGGGCTTCCCCGGACAGGAGGACGGACGCCGCAGCCCGGAGACGCCAAATTTGCAGACATAAGCGGCGCCGGCGAACGGCCCGACGGGAAGGTAACGCCCGAATCCGACCGGACAGTACTGGGGAGTATCCAGCCCGATTTTACGTACGGGTTATCTTCGGCGGCTTCGTATGGCAAGCTCGACTTTTATATCCTTTTCCAAGGTTCGGAGGGGAACGAGGCGTATAATTTGTTGAGGCGTTATCTCGAACGCCCGAACGATTCGTACAATATGTCGGCAGCCTTGCTGGACAGCTGGACAAGCGCCAATCCGTCTTCCGCGATTCCGCACCTCAACAGCGTTCGCGCCACGGAACTGGACAGTCGTTATATAGAAGACGCCTCCTTCCTGAAACTGCGGAATATAACGCTCGGCTATACGATACCGGCGCGGGAGGCGGCAAAGATACGGGAGGCGGCAAAGATACGGGTGTTTGTTTCGGCGCGGAACCTTTTTACCCTTACCCGCTATAAAGGGTACGATCCCGAAGTGGCCGGCGGCGCCGACCTGGGTATGTATCCTTCTTCGCGGAGTTTCATGGCGGGGATAAGCCTTGCCTTTTAAACAGAGAATTCAGCGCCTCACTTATCACAGATATAAAAACCTGGTTTTATTACTTTTAATTAATTATGAACATGAAAAAGAATGTATTTTTCCGGACAGCGCTGTTTGCGCTCCTTTCCGTTGCGACGCTTTCATGCGGCGACGACAACAATGACCCGGCCGTAACGCCCGATCCCCCTGTCGTAACGCCCGACCCTCCCGCCGAGAGCGGGCTTACCCTGGCCGAAGCGGAAGCGCTTGCCAATGCCGTTTACGGGCCGCTGCAAACGCTCTCTTCTTCCTATTCCTTCCTGCTGGAATCGGCAACGGAAGCCGCCATTTCGTTCGAAGAGGTAGACGACTCGAAAGACGGCCCGCAGGTGAGCGTTTTTGAAACGACGCCCTCCAACTGGTATCCAATCAAGGTGTTCAACCGCCTGTACAAGAGCGTCGGCGCCGCCAACCTTGCCATAGAGGAAATAAGCGCTTCGAATACTAATTCGAGCCTGACGGAGGAGAATAAGGCTCTCCTGATAGCCCGTTCTAAATTTATCCGCGGCTACGACTATTTTCAACTGGCGCAGCTTTTCGGCGAAGTACCGTTGATACTAAGCCCGGGCAGCACGGAAACGGCGCGCGCATCCATCGACGCCGTATACGAACAGGTGACGAAAGACCTGACCGAAGCCTTGCCCGCCTTGCCCGCGTTCGACGCCAACAAAGCAAACCCTTCGCAAGGCGCGGCCAACGCCATCCTGGCGAAAGCCTACCTCGCCTGGGGGCAGATACCGGTTACTTCGGCCGAAATTGAAGCCATTGCCGGCACGAACGACCCCGCCAAACCGGCTCCCGACACGGAGAAGCTGCAGAAAGCCGTAGATTATGCCAACAGCGTGATAAACAGCGGCAACTACCGCTTGCTGGACGACTACAACGCCATCTGGGGCGTAGAGAACGAAAACAACGCCGAAGTGATATTCTCTATCCATCACGACGGCGACGGCATCGACGCACAGGGCAATCACCAGACGCACTGCGGATTCACCTGGCCCAAGAGCGCGCGCACCGACCCGCATATCAGCTATGCCGACATTACGCTCGAAAACCGTATTCCCGAAGGCGACGTCCGCAAACTGTTCTCGTACGTCGCACGCGTGGAATACGTCGACGGCGCGATAGACACCCTGACGTGGCCGATAAGCATCGTCCGCCCCGGCAAATGGATTCACAGGACTGCCGACGGAACGTACCGGGCCGTAGACGAACAGCCGAACAGCATCGATCATATAGACTTCCGCTATGCCGAAGTGTTGCTTGTCAAGGCCGAAGCGTTATTCTTCCAGAACAAAGCCCCGGAGGCGCTGCCCCTCGTCAATGAAATCAGGCAAAGAGCCTTCGGAGGCCAGGGAGGGGAAGTAAGCGCCCCGCTTTCCAAAGAAGATTTGTACAGCGAATGGGAACGCGAATTTGCCTTCGAGCAAAAACACTGGCTGAACCTGACGCGCTGGCGCACGCTGCTTTCCAAGATAAAGAATACCGTGCCCGGCTACGAATACTACAAGCCCGAATATGCGTCGGCGGAAAGCATCAGGGCCGCCTTCCCCGAAATAGCCGGCGAGATAAACGCTCCCTTCTATGCCCGCGTACACAAGCATCTGCATGCCAAGGTAGACAATCTGCACGGCAAATTCTACCGCTTCCCCATACCGCTCAGCGAAGATTATACCGACCTGGGCGTCGGCCCGCAAAATCCGGGTTATTAAAGAACCGGCCGCCTGCCTCCCGGAGACAGGCGGCCTTCCCTGTTTTTTTAAATTGTTTTAACTATCCCGGCTGCGCTAAACGCCTTAACCTGTCCTCTTTTTATTTATCTTCACGGCAGCAATATAAATACTTAAAAATGCAACCATTATGAAAGACGGAAACAACAAGGGAAAAAGCCGGCCGGCGGGGTTAGCCGAAGCGATAGAGAAACTGAAAGAAATTGTAAATAAAGAACTGAAGGCGGAGGGCGCGATGAGCGACGCGGGACTGGAAGCGCTCATGGATATAATGGACGCGATGGAAACGCTGTTCTCCGTTTACGCCAACACGTTCACGTCGAAAGACCGCACGCGCCTCATAAGCGTGGGGATTAAAAACTTCGGGTTCATTTCAACGGCTTACAACAGCGCGGCGGCAAATGAGCAGTTCGTACCCTCGTACCTGAACATGAAGGATTTTGACGAACTGGCGCAGGATTTTTCCCACAAACGCACGCTGCTCACGCGGGTGCAGCAGTTTGAACAGCAAGTGTCGGATTCCATGCTCCGGACGAGCGACGCAGACTACCGCAACGCGCTGGGATACTACGCCTCGGTAAAGGAAGCCGCCCGCCAGCGCGTGCCCGGCGCCGAAGCGGAATTTAAACTGCTGGCAAACTACTTCAAAAAAAGCAAATCGCCGAAAGACGCCGCCAACCCCACCCAGGCGCAGATTGAACGCGATGTAGCCGGCCTGCTGCACGGCACAAAGGAAGGCCGCATAGTAATAGAAAATGAGAACGCCCGCCTGTCAGGCGGCAAACGCAGACTGATAGACGAGACGCACTCCGAACACGCCGCCGGCAAAACAATCATTAAGGACGGCGAAAACAAATAATCCGCTAATTAGAGAGAAAATCCCATGAATTATGAATTGTGAATTATGAATTGTGAAATATGAATTGTGAATTATGAATTATGAATTGTGAAATATGAATTATAATCCATTTTCAGGGATTTTTTCCGGGCCGCAACCACCTGTTGAAGGGTTGCGGCCCTTTTTGACGCCCTCCCGACCACTTCAAAAGCCCTCCTTACCACTTCAAAAGTCCTCGCGACCCTCGTCGAAGCCCTCGCGACCACTTTCGAAGCCCTCCTGACCACTTCAAAAGTCCTCGCGACCCATTTCAAAGTCCTCACGACCCATTTCAAAGTCCTCACGACTCATTTCAAAGTCTTCACGACACATTTTAAAGTCCTCACGACACATTTCAAAGTCCTCACGACACATTTTAAAGTCCTCACGACCCATTTCAAAGTCCTCGCGACCTATTTAAAAGTCTTCACGACCTATTTAAAAGTCTTCGCGACCCATTTGAAAATCCTCGCTACACACTTAAAAGTCCTCGTGACCCATTTGAAAGTCCTCACGACCCATTTGAAAGTCTTCCCGACCCATTTGAAAATCTTCCCGACCCCAAAAAAAATCCTCGCGACCCATTTAAAAATCCTCGCGACCCACCTAAAAGTCGTCCCGACCCATTTCAAAGTCCTCGCGACCGATTTAAAAGTCTTCACGACCTATTTAAAAGTCTT
>JAITRG010000212.1 GCA_031288515.1 Tannerellaceae bacterium | reverse complement strand
ACCAGGCGTCCGTACTCGTCGGTTTCTCCTTCCAGGGTCGCTATATATTTCCCGTCATCACTGCAACACAGTACAGTTGTCTGTTCCCATTCCCATTCATACCGGTCTACTTTACGAATCTTTTCCGGGACGCCGCCGGAAGATATATCTATTGCCCATTTTTCGAATCCTTTGTCTGAATAAGAGATGATAAGCGTATTTTTATTTGCAAAATGCAACTGTCCGGCATATAGTACCTTATCGCTTAAAATACGGCAAACAGGTTTGCTGCCTGCCGGTTGGGCAATACGTATCAACGAATTGTACCGTTTATCATTCCGCAACTCTTTTTCTTTTATCAATTGTATGACCGTTTGATAATCGCGCCGCTCCATGCAGAGGTTGGCATATAACCATAGTATATGCGAATTGTCAGGATTATTTTCATATATGTTTTGGATCGTGTCAATAGCCTGAATGTCGTCAATTTGGGCATTTCTCCACAAATACAAGGTTTTATTAAAAATACTGTCGGGGTGGTCCGGCTGTTTAAGTAATGCCTTTGTCCAACATTTTTCCGCTTCGTCCGGCATCTCCATGTCCAAATAAGACAACGCTTTATTGTTTAATGTCGCTGCTGTATCCATTACGGCTCTTGGCATAGGGCGAGGATATAAATTGCCGGTTTCGGACTCGTAAATTTCACGCAAAAGAACTTCTATTTCGCCAAAATTGTCCCAACGATCGGCCGGATTGGATTGAAAGCATCGGCGGAGAATCTTTTTCATAGCTTCGGGTATGGGAATAATTGCCTGATCGAAATATTCTTCGCAAACATATCCTGCAACTAATCCGATCATCCATTTCCTTTCCCCGAGAAATACCTCTAATACAGACACGCCCCAGCTCCAGACGTCTGTTTGTATAGTCAACGGCCTGCCTGCCTCCTGTTCCGGAGAACAATATTCCTTTGAAAGGATTTTCTCTTTTGAAAACAATTCCTTTGCTTCAGCAATACCGAAATCAGCAATTTTAACAGTCCCGTCTGCCGTCATTAACACGTTATCCGGCTTTACATCTTTGTGAATTAATCCCCGTTTGTGAGCATAATGCAAGCCGCGCGCAAATTGTATTGAAATATCAAGAATCCGCGCCAGTATTGTTTTTTCTTCGCCGTCGTATAAGTTTCCTGTTTTTTTGTATATCAAATCTTTCAGGCTGCCTCCGGCCATCCATTCCGAGAAGATAGATAAAACGCCGTCAATTTCCCGGACATAGTAGCACAAGACAATATGCTCATGTAAGCCAAGTTTAAATAAGTTGAGACATTCCCTGATAAATGTTTCTTTTTGTTCGTTATCTATGAATACATTTCCCTTTGGTTGTTTTAAAGCAAGCTCAATATTCCAACCTGTATGATATACGTGATACACACGGCCAAAACCACCCTCTCTGGGAGCGTCCATAATCCGGTACAAACTGCGAATAATATCGTTTGTGCCGTATATTATATACGATGAATTGACGCCCGGTTCGTTCCCCGCCACAAGCGTATCCGAAATTGTTTGCCGGGCAATGGTATTGTCGTTTATCATGGTTCGCTTATCTAATTGGAATAGTCTGCCTTTATAGGATTTTCCCGCTTTATCTCCATAATACAATGGCAACGCGAAACGATGGGATTGTCTGAAATAATACGGTAATCGTTTGCCTGCCCGATGACGACGGTTTCTTTTTCCGCAGAACGTCTCTCTTTCAAGGACAAGGGAAGAGACTCTTTGCTCATTTTCAGGGTTACTTGTGATGACATGGTATTTATGGTTGCTGTATATTCTTGTAGAGCCTGAAAATAGGAAAACCTATCAGTTCTCATAACTTTTTTTCAAATTATTTTCCAGATTATTTACAGATAGCTGGATTCCCCGGTATATACCCGACAGTCCCGACATTTCGACAGATGGCTTTAATCCAAACGTTTGCCCTGTATAGTATTTTTGAAAGTCTGTTCCAATTTCCTCTTTAAACACTTTCAGATACATACAATCATTGAAAGCTTGTCTTAGCTCATCATCCTCTTCGATGGCGTCATACACCAAACGCCGTTCTTCGTGTGTTGCAACGCCGTCAATTACGTCTGCAAACATTTTATCTGAAATTATATTCCCATTATCCATACATTGATTCCTCCTTAAATTAATAAATCTTATTATAATATTCTGCAAATTGTTTTTTAGCCAAACTAAGTTTGTTATAGTAGTTTTCTATCGTTATGCCCAATTCTTCTGCTATTTCTTTTGATTTTTTCCCTTCGAAAAACACTTTTTGCAGAATAATCCGGTAACGCTGATTAGACATTCGTTCCAATGTATTTCTCACTTTCAACCGGGTTACCGATTCATCGGTTCCTGTTAGCAGCTTTACTTCATCCACAAACCATTCATGTAATTTCTGCTGTTCTTCGTCTATTTTCTTACGCATATTTCGAAAATAACGATGAACGACTATTGAAAGATATGTTTGTAAGGATGCATTATTAATGCCTTGATACTGGCATAAACGATCCCAATTATTTTCTCTCAGTAAAAGATAGACTTCGCTGAGAGCTTCGTTCAATTCCAATTGGTCTCCACTGAAAAATTTCCTGACTTGATATTCAATCATTGAAATACATTTTTCACAAATAAGATACTCTGCTACTTTTTCATCGCCGGAAATAATCAAATGCTGAAGAGCCGAATCCGTAAGCTGTGAATAATAATTTGTATAGTTCATCGTAATATCAGATATATGTTTTTTTTGTCAAAGTTAATTGAAATTATAATAAAACGATATTATATGAAGCAATTTTCAAAAAGATGATTATAAAAAACGGGTTCATTTGAGACTGTTTCGGCTGACTGGCTCAAGAAGTATGAGAAAGCGATGATTGAGAAAGGGAAAAGTTATACAACCGATTCCTGTTTTAGAAACGTCTTTACGTAAGCTCGCCTCTCCCCCGGCCCTCTTCGCCGGTTCATCTGCAAAGTTTCCTTTCGGCATGAAGTTGATTTTTCATCCGCATCAGCGTTCCATTCTATATACCGGCAATTCTTTTCCCAATGCCGTATGGATCACATTGAAGTTGACAAAGCCATTCGCGGATTCCGGCTCTAAAAGAGTTACGGCAAGATTCGCATTCTTCTGCGAGAGATGAACGATAAAACAGCCTGCAGGGAAACTCTTCTTTTCTTTTACCACCCGGGTAGATACGGTGACGGGATAAATCTTTTCCCATTCCCGGGCGTCTTTCCTGTATCCGGTAACCAGGTATTTCTCTACAATAGTTGCGAATGGTTTATCGATCTGCTCTACCTCTATTCCTAAGGCGCGCAGTTTTTCTGCCTGTATCAGGCAGGTATCCGGCAGAATATAAGCTTTGGGACGTTTGCGTACCAAACCGGCTTTCAGCCGGAGCGCGTCGAGAACAGGCAAAGATTGCATGAAACGTTCGTTTCCGGTAAAATCTATAAAAGAAACGGGAAGCTCCGTCCGGGAAGCCTGAAAAGTGACGTATATGCCGTCTTTTCCTCCGCAGGTTTCCTTGACAGACTTCCGTATGCCGCTTTTCACTTCTTTGGAATGAGAAACCGCCGTTTGCAAAAGGCTGCGGGATACAAGAAAGCCACATTCTGCGCGACGGGCAAAACAAGTCCTTTCCAGCCCTGTGCCACGGATTTCTATAAAGAGAGATACCGCATTGGTAAGGCCTTGGAATGTGGAACTGGATTGTGGGCTTTTGGCGTCTTTTACTGCGTAGAGACTGTCGTTTCTTATGCTGGGGGTAAAGTAAAAGCCGGAACGATAACCGCAGGCTTCCAACGCCTTTTCTGCTTCCTCGCGGAACAGTCCGTTCGAAAGCGTACGTATTTCGCGGGGAATATTCAAATGTCCGCTGGACAGAAAAAGGACATCGGCCGCTATAGCCGCTTTTGTTCCGCGCAGAGACTCAAATTCTTGACGAACAGGATTGAACTCATGGATGTCCAGCGCTATTTCGGGATCCCATTCCCTGTACGCTTCTTTAAGGAGAAGAGTCGCCGGATCGGAAAGTTTGCTTTGATCCCGGTTCAGGTCATACCCGCTGCCTGATTTCCGGTCTTGCATTGCATAACCGTCGGTATTAGCCACGGGGACGAGCGCAAGAGACGCCTCTTTTAAAAGCGCATCGCCTTCAGGCGTATTGAGCAGATAATCGGCAAGAAGACAGGCGGCCTCCGGTCCGGCAGGTTCGTTGCCATGCAACCCTGCCTGTATCCAGACTCTTATCTTTTCGTTTTTTTGGGGACTGCCGAAGTAAAGCGCCGGAATTTCTCTGCCTTGCGGCGTCTTTCCTATAGCGGACAGCATTACTTTGCCGGGATGTCTGTCCGCTAAATCCTGCAAATAGCGGGTTATCTCGGACAAGGAAGCTAAACCTTCTTCACGCGGTTTACCGAGGGTAGGAGTGGAATACGTCCGCTCCGGTTCGGGATAGAAACGACGGGTTACAGCCTCCGGTTGCGCCGGAGGCCGGATATTCCACAGAGAAAGATTACTGAATACCGTCTCTTGTGCCGTACGTTGCAGGCAGAGCGCTTCCTCTTCGGATAAGCCGGCATAACAGGTAGATGTATAAGGCTTCCCGAAAAATACGCTGCATAATACATTGGCGGCAAGATAAGAGCCTTGTTGGGAAGGATGGCTGTGATCGGCGTTGTAAAGCGTGATATGCGGATGCTCGGTACGGACGCGCTTCCAGGCGATACCTATGGGAGCGCACCAGGCATTCAATTGGGCGGTCATCTCCAGATAGCTTTCGGCCAGTCGTTGCTGCATTTCGTCATACGTGTCGACGTCGTGTCCCCAGGTCATGTAGAAGATGGTTTTTCCTTTCGGATTGTAAAGGCAACGCAGACTGTCGAGAGAACAGGCAGCCCTGTACACATTTTCCCGTACCCATTCCTTTTCGCGGGCAGGCGCTTTGCTTTGCTCCTGCAGTATGACGAAATCCCAGTTCCCTTCACGGATTACATCCAGCGTTTCCTGATTGGCGGCATGTTGCTTTAGCGTCCAGCCGCCGTGCTCCGCCAGCTTTACCGAAAGTTTATGTCCAGCAGAGGCGGCAAGAGTTTGTACCTGTTGGACTAAATGATTGTATTGCGTGTAGCTGTTGCCTATGAACAGAGCGCGGAGGGAGTCTCCCAGCATAACCGGAATAGCCCGTTCGCCCATACCGGCAGAATGGTGTCCTATACCTTGCTCTTCTATTTTCTGCCAGTTGCACGGCCAGCTGCGTTCGACTGCTATTTGATGGAGATATTGGTAGAACCGATTGCCCCGTTCGTAACGATTGCATCCCTGCGCTTCCGCTTCAGGAGATTTCCTTAAATAAGATTCACGGATGGTGTCGCCGGTAGCCAGTTGGAGGATAATCGGCGCGGCAAGATACTTCCTGATAACTTCGGGGGTGACATACGGTATGTCGCGCACCCCATAGGGGAAGTCTTGCGAAGCATCGGGAAAAGTGTACCATCCCGGGCTGCCGATGACGGCTTTCTCTACATACGGGCTGTCGTGAAAAAGCATGAAACGCTGCACGAACTGCCCTCCGGCCGAATGTCCGTAGATCATATATCCTTTCCGTTCGCTGCCCGAATACCGGCGGACGTACTCAAAAATTTTATCAATCAGTGCGGGAGTTTGTTCTTCAGCCGGGCGTATGGTATGATCCTTATCATCTATGACGCCGACTTCCTGATAATCGGACAAAGGGAATCTCTCCTGATCGAAGTGGGGGATGAAGACCATGAATTTATGCTTTTCCGCCTCCTGTTTCCAGGCTTTAAGCAGATAACTATACCCGCGGTCGGCGCCTTCGAACACAAAGATAACGGGCATCCGGCGCACATCGCCGGAAGCCGGTATATAGTAGTGCACATCTACCGGACGGTCGGCAAAGGGCGGGTAGTCTTTGTAGGTGAACGTGCCTTCACCCGCAGGAAGCGCAGAAGCGGCATAGAGTCCGGCGCTTAGAAAGAGAATGGAAAGGAGCGAAATCAACTTTTTCATTCTTCATACCTCCCCTTTCTGATCACTTCCCCGTTCTTCATGGCGAGTTTGCCGCGCGCTATGACGTTCGTCAGTTGCAACTCCTGATCAAGGAAACAAAGATCGGCGTCAAGGCCGGCGGCTATTCTGCCTTTAGTACGCAGCTTGAGGTTGTGTGCCGGATTGCAGGTGATGAGCGCGAGGGCCTTTTCCAGAGGTAACAATCCTTCTTTTACAAGCAATGTCATTTCCTGTAAGTTGAGATGCAAGGGAGCGGGGCGATACGTCATTTCTCCTGTTTCGGGACAGGTTTGGCGTACTCCGCCACGGCCGTCGCTGGAGAATGTGATACGGTCGAGCGGCACATGGGCTTCAAGGGCTTTCACAACACAGCGGTGCGGGGCGTCGAACTTGGTTCCGCCGGTAGAAAAGTCTATCATGCCTCCCATGCAAGCAAATTCAATGGCTTGCCGGAACAGCGCCTCTGTGCGTATCAGGTGGGTAGGCGAGAGATAGGAGATCAGCGTGGGATAATTACGGACGATATGCAGCAACGGGGCGATTCCTTCGGGCAAGGTTCCCAGATGAATATGCAGGACGCCTCCTTTTCCGGAGGTAAAACCGCCGAGGCGTACCTGATTGACGAGGCGTAATATCTCCGACTCTGTGGGGAAAGCGGCGCGGTCGTCACTCATGGCCAGTTTGTAGCCGATTACCTTGTCGATGAAAATCAGATCATCGGCTACGCAGGACGTCAATGTCTTTGTGGGTAATCCGTAAAAGCCGGTAAACATATAGGCGCTGAGTCCGTCGTCTTCAAGCGCTTTTGTTTTGGCATAAAGGGTGGTCAGCTCTTTTACGAAGCCGTCGGCGCCAAGCAGTCCTACGACGGTGGTAGTTCCGCAAGCCACCAGTTCGCTTATGGATACATCGGGGACGAATGAAGCATAGCCGGTTTGTCCCCCTCCGCCGGTAATATGGACGTGCTGGTCTATAAAGCCGGGAGTGACGGCGCATCCGCCGGCGTCTATTGTATCAAAGGGAATGCCGGTCAGGTCTATTTTCCGGTCTATGAAGGCTATTTTATCATCTGTCAATAGAATGTCATTCATGCCGAGATACTCCGGAGAGTATAAATTTGCATTTTTAATGAGTGTGAACATGATTCGGAGTTTTATAGTGTTATGAAATGATAAGCTATCAGGAACAGGATACTGCCTGTGAGGGGCAAGGTATTTCTCTTTGCCAGTTCAATGGGCGATACGCCCGCCACGCCGGCAATGGCGACAATGACTCCCGCTATGGGGGATGCGGCGCGTCCCATACTGGCTGATAATTGCAAAGGGAGTACGAGGGAATAGGCCGGCATACCCAACTGTCCGGCAATCCCGGGCAGCAACGGGCCGAAAGAGAAAAAAGCCGCGTTCCCGCTCCCCATCAGCATGGCTGTAGAGAAAATGATCAGGGCAAAGACCGCTGCGATGGCAATACCCGAAAGTCCTGTATGCGTGGAGTAATTGACCAGCGAATCGATAAATCCGAGACTGATAAGTCCTTTAGAGAATATCTCGGATGCGACAATCAGCGTTACGACACTTCCGAAAACATTGCCCATTCCCTTCCAGAATCCGGAGAAGGCCTCAAAGGTTTTCCGCATATTGCGTGTGTGGCAACCTACGAATAAGAGCGAGATAAAAAGGGAAAAGATCATAGCGGTCGTCGTATTAAGCATTATGGGAGGTTCGAACAAACCTGTGTATGGCGAAAATACGATGAGAAGCGCAAGCGGAAGTATTGGCAACAAGGCGAGTACCAATGGAACATCCGGTTTGGCGGAGGTCTTGGGAACTTCTGCTTTTTCACTCTTTTCCGCACGCTGCCGGGCAGCATCTTTTTTATCGAAATACTTGTTGTTGAAGTAAAACAATGTCATGACTACCCCTGTGGAAGGGATTACCAGGGGTAGTTGGCGAGCAATGAAATAAGCTACGTTTGTCTGACCTATAAGCTCGGCGGCAAGCGCTGTGTTGGCCGAACCCGGGCCTTGGTCGAAAAGCGTTGCGGCGGATATCACAGATAACGCTGTCAGTTTGCTCACTCCGATTTCAACAAGCACCGGATAAACGGAAGCTACGAGCAATAGTCCTAATCCGGCAGCCGAAGGAGTGGTAATAAATAACAACTGCCCTATGGGAATTGCGACAGTGGCAGTCAAATAAGGGTAGCGACGGAAAAAAACGAGTGGTTTCATGGAAATATAAACCAACGCATGGGTCGCCTGTATGTGATTCATAAAAGCGACATACCCGCCTATGGTCATGATCATCAGCCCGGCGCGAGACAAATTGCCGAGGAATGTATCTTCTACCATTTTAACCAAATCGAAAACCGCGCTACCGGTAGACTTTGCCGGAATAAGCGGTTGTACATTGAGTATGAGCGCCAATGCCAGCATCGTAAGACCGGCAAGTATCAGTACGCCTTGCGGGTTCAGTTTCCGGTAAAGAAAAATGGCAGTGACGGTAATCGTTATGATGCAAAGAAAAAAGGATATGTGAGACATATCTTGAAAGGATTGATTTTAAATTAGAATGATTTGCGAAAATTTGATACCCCTCCGCCTTCAAAGGAAGAGGGGTATCAAATTTTATTGTCAGTAGCCCGGGTTTTGAGCCATAGGTTTGCCGAAATTCGATTCGATGATGAGGTTCGGTATCGGCAGTAGCACGGGAAGATCGGGCGTATCCATTCCGCGTCCGGAAATTCCCAACACCTGGTTCAGTTGACGCGTACGACGCTTGAAATAATTGTCGACCGCACGTTCGTCGCCGCCATTTTCCTGACTTACCCGAATAAGAGTATGGCGACGTTCTTCTTCGCAAAGCAGTTCGCGACTGCGTTCATCCAGAATCAGATCAAGACCTCCGGCAGCTAAGTCGCTTTCGGCGACCTCAACCACGCCTGCGCGATTGCGGATTGTATTGATCCACTTGATGGCTTCTGCGTTGTTCCCTGTTTTGAACTGCGCTTCGGCATAGAGCAGATAAGTATCGGCAATGCGAAGGTAGGGGAGATCATTATAATTCGCGTCAATGTCGCCGGATGATTCTACCTTTTGCGTATAGTCCCATTTACGGACAGACGGCCATTTATAATTCGCGATTTGGGTTTTCGTTATATCCAGCATCAGCGCGGTGATCGTCGAGTCTATCGGCGTTTTATCGTTGTAGAGGAATGGCTGAATCTGACCTTCGGCATTCTTTTCCCAAATAGTCCAGAGCATGGCCGGTTCTTTCACGCGAATATCCTGTTCGCCCATACCCTTGTAGTTATACAAACGAAGAGCGCCGGGCGAGGGTGACAGACGAGCCGTTCCTTTCCCTCCGTTGTTGAGCCAAAACACTTGATTATAGGTCAGTTTGCCGGACGTATATTCAGGAGCGCCGAGATTACTCAGTTTGCAGATTCCGTCATTGGAGTAATAACTCTTATAGGTGGATTTCATCCATCCGTCTTGCGGAGCAACGCCGGCAGTAGCTTCCAGTGGTTCGGCATTGGTGAAATAATAGAGTACTTCCCTGTTGCCATCTTTATACGACGGTGATTTGAAGACGTCGATGAACGGGCAGGCCGGAGTGGCGGGAGATGTGCCGAAGGAGGTTGTCATCAAGACATATTCCGAACTCTCCACGAGCGGTTTCAACGCCTCGATGGTTTTCGCCGGATTACCCTCGGCAAGATAGATCTCGCCCAAATAATGGCGTGCCACGGCTGCAGAGAGGTAGTTGTTGTTCACAGCCCGAAGCGGCAGATGATCGATGGCAAACTGAAAATCGGCGGCCATTGTTTCACGAATCTCGGATACCGGAGTGCGTTCCCAGTCGGTGCGATAGTTTTCGCCTGTGATTTCTTCGGTGGAAAGAGGTACGGCTCCATACGCGTAGGTCAGGTGTCTATACGCCCATGCGCGGAAGAAGCGGGCTTGCGCCACGATGGAGTTCCTGTTGGCTTCCGCTTCGCTGTCGGTCGTTCCGCCCCAATGAACGGAGCTGTTTCCGGCTCTCGATATAACCATGTTCGAGGTATTCACTATCTGGTACAGCCATTCAAATATATCCTTAAACAAGTCGTTGTCGGTTCTCCTGATATTGAGAGGCTGAAGCATGAAGTTGAACCGGTCGCCGGTGGTACCGATGTTGTTACCCCAGGTATTGTCCGCGCCTCCTCCGAAAACTCCGTTTAAAGCGATAGGGATTGACGGGTGGCGGCTGTATTCTTTCCGCATTAATCCTTGCAGGGAGGTAATCATGGACTGGAAGCCCTGATGGTCTACCAACAGATTCTCGGAATAGATATTATCCCGAGGTTCTTCTTTTAAAAAGGCGCTTTCCTCGCATCCGTTCAGGGCAAGAAGCGCAACTGTTATCAAACAGCATATAATCTTTTTCATCGTAAGTTACAATTTAGAGAATTAAAAATCAAGCTTAAATCCGAGTATAAACGAACGTAAGGCAGGCGTAGCACGCTGACTGCCTATGTATTCAGGATCAAGTCCCGTCCAATTTGTCCATGTGGCAAGGTTCTTGATATTCATAAAAATCTCCAGGCGGTTGACGTCAACCTTCTTGAACAGCGCTTGCGGCAGCCGGTACGACAGCGTCACATCCTGCAACCGGAGGAAGTCGGTTTTTTCGTAGAAACCGGCTCCATAAGGGTCCACGCTGCTATACATATTTTTGGGGTATGTATTTATGGGATTGTCGGGCGTCCAAAAATCAATCATCATCTTGTTTTGCGTGTATGAAGCGCCGTTCACGTCCCACAAATAGTTACGCGCTGTTACGCCAACCTGACTGTTGAGGAAGAAACTGAGCGAAAAGTCTTTATAATTGAACGTATTCAACATTCCCACAGTAAAGTCGGGGATGCGTCTTCCGATGATTTCCCGGTCGTCGGTAGTAATTCCCTTTTCCCCGTCGATATCTTTATATTTGACGTAACCCGGTATGGAATACATTATCTCCGGGTCTTGCTGCCCATTGGGATTCGATGAATCGGTTATTTGCCATATTCCGTCGAACACATAGCCATAGTTTACATTGACAGGTTGTCCGATGAACCATCCCGACGCAACGTCGTCAACCGGTTTCCCGTTTTCGTCATACAGGCCTACGTCCTTGATCTTAGTGTTGTAATGCGATAGATTGAATGTCGTAGACCAATTAAAATCCCTATTATCGACGTTTGTAGAGGTAATCTGCCATTCGAAGCCGTTATTGGCTGTCTTTCCAATGTTTTCGAGCAAATTATCCGTACCGTTAATAGTGGGAATGGTACGGTTGAGCAGCAGGTCTTCGGTGTTAGACCAATAGGCGTCGAACGAGCCTTGAATCCGGCCGTTCAACCATCCGAAATCGACGCCGGCGTTGAGCGAAGTTGTTGTTTCCCATCCCAGCGAAGGCGAAGCAAGTTTCTGCGGATAAAATCCGTACATCGGTTTGCGGTCTTCCGTCAGATAGTTGAACGTGCTGAGATTAGGCAGTGTAGCGTATGCTCCGCTGATGGCTTCGTTACCGTTCTTGCCGTACGAAATGCGTAATTTCAGGTTCGACAGGTAGTCTTTGATATTCAGTTGCCGGTAAAAACGCTCGTTGTAAACGTTCCAGCCGAGCGCTACCGATGGGAATATACCGAATTTGCTGTTTTCGCCGAATGCCGAATAACCGTCGCGACGGGCGGTAAGAGTCAGCAGGTAGCGGCTGTCGTAGCTGTAATTCAAACGCGCCATCTGCGATATATGGCTCTGCTTCCAATAGGATGATGAGCCGGACAGCGTTCCTGCCTTTGACGCCTGGTAGTATGTCATTACGTCGTTTGGAAAATCAGCACCCGTCATTTTGTTCTGTTCATATACAGCGCTCTCGGACGAATACATACCGGTGAAAAAGATATTGTGCCTGCCGAAAGCGCGGACATAACTCAGAATGTTTTCTATTATCCAGTCGGTTTTATTCCAGTCGTCCGTATTGAGTTGTCCGTTTTTCTGTTCTCCATAATAGGTATCGCGTCCCTCGTAATTTTTGTATGTGCTCGATTCGTATGTGAAACCCGTATTGAGTTTGTAACTTAATCCCTCGATAAATGGGATTGTAAAATCGAGGGCGTTTCCCGTAATTACTTTATAGCGTATATCCGCCGTTTTTTCATTGATATTGCTCAATGGGTTGCGATTGAATTGGTCGCTGCTGTTTTCCCATGCTTTCAGTTTGATGGAGCCGTCTTCGTTATAGGCCTCTGCAAGAGGGGGCATCAGGAAGGCGCGCCCGAAATCGGGACTGTTGCCGCTACGGTCGTAACGCCCCAATTGTGTGCTTGTTGAAAATTTCAGCCATGAAGAAAATTCCTGGTCAAGATTGATTCTGAAATTATACCGTTCAAATTGATTGTTGACCGTAATTCCTTCATTATTGATATAATTGGCCGATATGAAATACTGCGTTTGGCCGGCGCCTCCGCGAAACGACAGATTGTGTTGCTGCGAGAAGGCGTTTCGCGTAGCTAAATCCAGCCAGTCGGTACTTTGTCCCGCTTCGTGCATCCTGATTTCCGTAGCGGTCATTTCTGCCAGGTAGTCATCTTTGCCGGAGGCTTGTATGGCTTCGGTCTTATACTTCCAGAACTCTTCGCCGTTCATCATGCGTGGAATGTTGACGGGACTGCTGAAAATAAAATTGGCATTGTATGAGATGCTCATTTTGCCTTTTTCTCCTTTCTTTGTGGTAATCAGGATAACGCCGTTGCTGCCCCGGGCGCCGTAAATGGCGGCCGAGGAGGCGTCTTTCAGCACTTCTATGCTCTGTACGTCGTTGGAGTTGATTTCCGACCACGGTCCGTCAAACGGAATACCGTCGAGAATGATGAGAGGCTTGTTGGACGCCGCAATTGAATTGGTCCCGCGAATAACCGTTGAAGACGACGAACCTTCGGCATTGGTGCCTGTAATCGAAATATTCAGCCCGGCTACGGCTCCTTGAAGCGATTGGATAATGTTGGTTTGCGGACGCTCGTCGAGCATCTTAGTATTGAGAGCAGTAACGGCGCCCGTCACATCCGATTTCTTTTGTACTCCATACCCCACAACAATCACCTCGCCCAGCATCCTGGCGTCTTCCTTTAAAATGATGCTGACCGGTCCGCTTCCGTTGACTTTTACATCCTGGTGCAGATAGCCGATAAAAGAGATTTCAAGAGTAGCTCCATCCGGTACATTCGCTAATGAAAAATCTCCTTCCACATTGGTGATACTTCCTGTACTTGTGCCTTTCACAATGATATTAGCTCCGATGATGGGTTTGCCTTTTTCATCTTT